>CAMWTF010000023.1 GCA_947177105.1 uncultured Lachnospiraceae bacterium
GGGTGATGTAGATACCGAGCTGGTAATCAGTATCGCATCTGACGCTGCCGCAGATCCCGCCTATCTTCTAAAAGGAGAGATTCCCGTGACGGAGGAGGCCATGGGAGAGGTATCCGGTACCTTGTACGATGACGGAACCGTGGTTCTGTCTGTGAGCGCCTTTGGACAGTCCCTGGATCTGGACGCAGGCACCTATACGGAGGAGAACTTCACCTTTACTTTCCGGTTTGACAATGCAGGGGAACTGGTTTCAGGCTTTGGCGAGGCCGGTGCTATACTGCAGTATGTGGGAACAAGTGAAGTGCTGGGTGCCATCGACACAGAGTTGGTTATTTCCCTTCCGGAATAAGTGTTGCTTACAAGAGCCAATCTGCACTATGCGGATTGGCTTTTTAAAAAAATTGAATGACTCTATCATAGGATATCTACACTGGTCGCTACTGGATAATTTCGAGTGGCAGGAAGGATATGCCAAGACATTTGGCTTGATTGCAGTTGAACGGAAGAGCCGGACTCATAAAACGGTAGAATAAATGGACCATTGAGGATTACATACAGGATAGCATGAGAGGAGTGCCATGAAAAGAATTGATTTCAACCATGATTGGATATTTACACAGGAAGGGACGGGGCGTTGTGAGACAGTGACGCTTCCGCATGATGCCATGATCAATACGGACCGGAATCCTAAGATGCGCAATTATTTTCTGCTTGCGGGCTTTGAAGGAGGAAAATACATTTACACGAAAACCTTCCATGTGCCGGAGGAATATGCCCGGAAGACATTGATTCTGGAATTTGAGGCGGTCTACTGCATGAGCAGGGTCTATGTCAACGGTGAACTTGCGTACGAGAAGGCATATGGATTTACTCCCTTTCAGATTACCTTGAATCCTTATCTGAAATTCGGCGGGGACAATGAAATCCGTGTGGAGGCAAATGTGCCGAAAGAAGGTCACGGACGCTGGTATACAGGCGGAGGAATCTACCGCCCGGTAAATCTGTATATTGGCGAAGAAAATTATATTGCACTTTACGGAGTAAAGGTGACCACCCTTGGTATTCATCCGGCAAGAATTCAGGTGGATGTGGAAGTCTGCGGGGCAGGACAGATATCAGTGGACATCAGGAAGGATGGAAAAACGATTGTCTCCGGCAAAGGTAAAGCAGAAAACAGCAAAATAGGTGTTGAAAGCGGAAAGACGAAAGTCGCAGGTAGCAAAACGGATGCGAAAAGCAGAAAAGTGAGCCTGCAGCTTACGGTTCCGGAGACGAAGCTGTGGAGTGCGGAGACCCCGGAGCTTTATGAGGCGGTAGTTACTCTGGTTCAGGCCGGGAAAGTATATGACGAAGTGACAGAAAGTTTCGGCATCCGCACCATTGAGGTGAATCCGGAAAAAGGACTTTTGATCAATGGGACTCCCACCTTTTTACGGGGCGGATGCATCCACAATGACAATGGTGTCATTGGTGTCATCAACAATGACGCCACGGAACTGCATCGGGCTAAAAACCTGAAGAAATCTGGATTCAACGCCCTGCGTTCCGCTCATCATCCCATGTCTCGTAGCTTGATGAAAGCCTGCGATGAGGTGGGGCTGTATGTTATGGATGAGGCGTTTGATTACTGGTATCGACAAAAGGGCGGGAACCCTCATTGCAGCTTGTTTTTAGATACCTTCCGGGAAGATACGGAAGCCATGGTACAGGATGCCTACAATCATCCCTGTGTGGTGATCTATTCCATTGGAAATGAGATTCCGGAAGCAGGCAGCGTGAAGGGAGTCCGTGTGGGAAAGGCAATCGTGGATACGATTCACGGCATTGATACCACAAGGCCCACCACTCTTTGTCCCAGCGTTCACTGGCTGAGAGAATATCTGGACGGCATGCCGTATATGACGCAGGATGAGGACGAATGGATGGCGGAGAGTCCGGAGAATAAGGAGAAGGACTGGAAGCATTACATGAAAATATTCATGGGAGCAGCCGCAAACATTCCGGAAGACGAGAAGGATATGCCATATCCTACAACTCTGGTGCAGGTGGACGAGGATGCTACCAAAAATCTTTACCCTTATCTGGATATTGCCGGATATAATTATTATGAGGACAAATATGACACCCTTCATGAGCTTCACCCGGAGCGTGTTCTGTTGGGAACGGAGACAAGGGGCGAGAGAATTGTGGATACCATGCGGTATGCCCGGGAGCATCCCTTCCTGATTGGTGATTTCATCTGGACATTGCAGGAGCACTTGGGGGAGGCTAATTGCTGCAATATTTCCTATGGAGTGAAGGAAGAGAAGAATAATCTTTCAGGAAAGGATTATCCATGGCTGATCAATTATGGCGGCACGATAGATCTGATCGGAACCATTCTTCCTTCGATTCATAAGTATGAATTTGCCTGGGATGAAAATAAGAGAGGATTGTATCTGGCCTCCCAGCCCCCAATCCATGACGGGGCGGCACCTGATGTGAGCGGCTATCGATGGACGGATACCGTTGATGGCTGGACTTATGAAGGATATGAAGGGAAGCCAACCTGGGTGGATGCCTACACAGACGCAGCGGAGATAGAAATCTTTGTCAACGGCGTAAGCGCAGGCAGAAGTGTGGTGAAAGATTATTATGCAAAGGTCTTCTGTATTTATCAGCCCGGGGAGCTGGTTGGCGTAGGGTATGATGAGAGCGGAAAAGAGATTTATCGGACTGTTGTAAGAACCGCAAACCGGGATGCCAGAATCACCGCTGTGCCGGACAAAACTATACTGCTGGCAGGGGAAGAAGATTTTTGCTTTATTGACGTATCCATTACGGACTCTGAAGGGACATTAAAGCTTCTGCCGGAACGGAAAGTGATGATTAAAATAGAAGGCGCCGGTACTGTCCAGGGATTTGGAAGCGCAAATCACTTAAATGAGGAAAAATATAATCAGGCATACCACACCACCTATTTTGGCAGGCTGCAGGCGGTGATCCGAAGCGGAAAGGCAGCTGGGGAAGTAAAAGTAACTTTTTCCTGCGAGGGCATGGAGGATACAGTAGTTAGGTTGCAGGTGCGTCAGGAGTAAGGGAGAGAACATATGAACAATTCTATTTTACCGGGCCGTCCCTGGCTTGACACAAACGGAAACAGGATTCAGGCACATGGTGGTTCCGTGCTGTATCAGAAGGGTGTATACTACTGGTATGGTGAAAATAAGGAAAAGACCACGGGAGAGAATGGCATCTGGCATTGGGGGGTGAGATGCTATTCCTCAACGGATCTGTATAACTGGGAGGACAGGGGGATCATTATTCCCCCGGAACCTGATGCGCCGGAATCTTCTCTGCATCCTTCTTCCATGATGGACCGTCCCCATATTATCTACAACAGAGATACGAAGAAGTATGTGTGCTGGCTTAAGATAATGAATCAGGACGGGGCACAGACGGAGACGGTGATGACGGCTGATGATATTCTGGGACCCTATACTAAAGTGCGGGAAGGGCTAAAACCTTTGGGTATGAGTGCTGGGGATTTTGACCTGGCAGTTGCGCCGGATGGTAAGGCGTATTACTATTTTGAGCGGGTTCACTCGGAAACGATCTGTGCGGATCTGACAGCGGATTATACGGATGTGACAGGATATTATAGCACGCATTTTCCGCATATTTCTCCGCCCTATGTCAGGGAAGCTACAGCTCACTTTATGCGGGGTGGAAAGCATTATCTGGTTACATCAGGTACAACAGGGTATCTTCCCAATCCCTCAGAAATTGCTGTAGCGGACACATGGCATGGTCCCTATACCGTTCTGGGGAACCCGCATCCGGGAGATGAGAGCCAGACCTCCTTCCATTCCCAGATTTCTTCCGTATTCAAGGTGGAGGGGAAGAAAGATTTGTATATCGCTGTGGCGGACCGCTGGGTGCCGGATCATATGGAACTGAAGTATGAAGAGTACGCAGCGGAATTTGAACGGATGTTTGCCCCGGGTTATGAAGGAGCAGTGGAATTTAGCAGGAAGTTTGGCTCGGATGCGGAACGGAATACATCCATTGCCGATTATGTATGGCTGCCCTTCCGGTTTGACGGTGATATGGCATATCTGGATTGGATGGATGAATGGCGGCTGGAGGATTACAATTGATTTCCGGAGTGCATCCAGTCTGCCCAATCCGGAGGTTGCCATATGGCCGGATCTGGCTGACAAATGGGTTCAAAAAATATTGCCGTCACAGAATATAGCATTATGAACAGGAAATGAACGGAGGACAGAATAATATGGAGATGTATAAGGATACTTCCCTGTCTCCAAGGGAGCGGGCTGAGGATCTGCTTAGCAGAATGAGTCTGGAGGAAAAAATGGGCCAGGTCAACTGCCTGTTTCCTTATGGGGATAATTGGGATGTGGTGGAAAAGGATATGGAACATGGCATCGGTCAGGTCAGCACTTTGGAGGTAAGAGAGATAAAGAGTCTTGACGAGGCGGCGGCATGGCAGCGTAAGATACAGGAAAAGGTTATGGAGCACAGCGAACACGGGATTCCTGCTGTTTTTCACATGGAAGGACTCTGTGGCCCTTTTATTCAGGATTCCATGAGCTTTCCGTCAGGTATTGCCAGAGGGTCTTCCTGGGACCCGGAACTGGAGGAACACATAGGAGAGATTGTGGGCAGACAGGAGCTTTCCTGCGGCATTACGCAAGTGCTGGCACCGGTGCTGGATGTCTCTCGGGATTCCAGGATGGGACGTCAGGGAGAGACCTATGGAGAAGATCCCACCCTGGCAGCAGCATTGGGGACTGCCTATGTGAAAGGAATTCAGGGAAAAACCGTGGCGGGCAGACGGGCGGAATCTGTGGCGAAGCATTTTCTGGGATTCCACAATTCCCAGGGGGGAATACATGGGGCGAACTGTGACATACCTGACCGTCTTCTGGAGGAGGTGTATGCAAAGCCCTTTCAGGCGGCCATCAGCGGAGCCGGGCTTAGGGGTGTCATGCCATGTTACTGCTCCATCAATGGGGAGCCGGTATCCGCATCGGAAAAGATTTTAACGGGACTCCTCAGGGAGAAAATGGGATTTGAGGGAGTATGCGTATCTGATTATGGTGCCGTAGGAAATGTCCATAATACTCAAAAGGTAAGTGAAAGCGTTACAGATGCGGGCCTGCTGTGCATGGAAGCGGGCATGGATGTGGAAGCGCAGAACTGCACGGGATTTAACGATGAACTGAAGGAATGGTTTCGCACAGGAAAAGCGGATATAGCAATTCTTGACAGGGCAGTACTGCGCATTTTGGAGGCAAAATTCCGCATGGGGCTTTTTGAGCGTCCTTACGCACTGGAGGGAGAGGAACTGAGAAAGAGTTTTCTTGCAGAGAAAGATTGCGAAGTGTCCTTACAATCCGCACTGGAATCCATGGTTTTAGTTAAAAACAACGGGGCTCTGCCCTTGAAGGAAGGAATCCGGAAGATTGCAGTGGTGGGCTGCCATGCTGACAATGCAAGAAGCTTTTTCGGGGGATACACCCATTTGAGCATGGTGGAGGCAGTCCATGCAGTGGCTAATTCCATTGCAGGTATAGAGTCAGGAAGTGTGCAGGGGAAAGCTTTTCTGACCGTGCCGGGAACCCAGATCCAGAGTGACGAGACGGAGGAATTTGACGCAATTCTGCGCCACCAGAAGCCGGATTGTCCCAGCCTTTTAGAGAAACTGAGGGAAAAACTTAGCGGTGCAGAGATTGGTTATGCATACGGGTATGCGATAGCGGGAGATGACCAGTCTCACTTTGACGAGGCGCTGAAACTGGCGGAAGATGCGGATTTGATCCTGCTGACACTTGGAGGAAAACATGGTTCCTGTTCTGTGGCTTCCATGGGAGAAGGAGTGGATGCAACGGATACCAACCTGCCCAAATGTCAGGATGCCTTTATAGAGAGAGCGGCAGCATTAGGGAAACCCATGGTTGGAATTCATTTCAATGGAAGGCCCATCTCCAGCGATGCGGCGGACAAATATCTGGATGCCATTGTGGAAGCATGGAACCCTTCCGAGATGGGAGCGGAAGCCATCATGCAGGTACTGACCGGAGAATACAACCCCGGGGGAAAACTCCCCGTATCCGTGGCCAGATGTGCCGGGCAGATTCCCATTTATTACAATCACCAGAACGGCTCTGCATGGCATCAGGGAGGGAGCATAGGCTTTGCGGAATATGTGGATATGCCTCATACACCCAGATACTGTTTTGGGCATGGGCTGTCTTACACGGAATTTTCCTATGAAGGGCTGCAGATAGCGCAGACGGCTGTAGGACCGGAGGATACAGTGGATATTTCTGTGGAGATAGAAAACATCGGAAAGTGCAAGGGAGATGAAGTAATCCAGCTGTACCTGAGAGATGTTTACGCCAGCATGACACGACCTGTAAAGGAACTGGCGGGATTTAAGCGCATTACCCTTGAACCGGGAGAAAGGAAGAAAGTGTGTTTTCATCTGCAGTGTAGTCAGACTGCATTTCTGGATTCTCGTATGCAGTGGAAGGTGGAAAAAGGGGAATTTGAGGTACAGATAGGCAGTTCTTCTGAGGATATACGGCAGACAGGAAGTTTTTCCATCGTGGCGGACAAGACAATAGAGGGAAAGACGCGTGGAATGTATGCGGATGTAGAAGTCGCAGGTACATAAAACAGCATCCACCTGGATCAGTGTTATGTACCAAAGCACATGAACAATTACTGGCGATGTACTTGGGACAGAAATTGTTCTGTCATCATTGGTACTGGTAGGGCATATGCGGAACAAATACTTCAAGCGACAATTGAATAGGGGGTTTTTATTATGAGAATATATGACGCTAAGATCAACCATTTGGAAAATCCGCTGGGTTTTCGCCTTGCACATACTGTGTTTTCATGGAAAACTGCAGAGGCAGATGGGAAAAAGCAGGCATGGGCGCGTATCAGGGTTGCGGAAGATATTACTTTCACACAGATGGTATATGATTCTGGCTGTGACAAGGCAGCCAATGCGCTTGCCTATCCCATAGAACTGTCATTAAAGCCCCGCAGCCGGTACTTTTGGAAAGTTGCGGTGTGTACGGATGCCGGGGAGGAAGCGGAAAGCGACATACAATGGTTTGAAACGGCAAAACAAGGGGAAGCATGGGAAGGAAAATGGATTTCCTGTGACAATACGGAAAATAGGCATCCTTTTTTTGAAAAGGATATTCTGCCTGAAAAAACGGTGAAAACGGCCAGGCTGTATGTCTGCGGACTGGGACTGTATGAAGCATTCTGGAATGATGAGAGGATAGGTGGCGAATACTTAATCCCATACAGCAATGACTATAACGAATGGGTGCAGTATCAGACGTTTGATGTCACAGAGCAGCTGCAGACAGGCGGGACACTGTCCATCCTGTTGGGAAACGGCTGGTATAAGGCACGGTTTGGCTTTGCCGCGAAAGAGGATGTGGGCTTTTACGGCAATGAATGGAAGCTGATTGCGGAACTCAGACTTACTTTCATGGACGGAACCGAAGCGGTGGTTGGAACCGATGAGAGCTGGACGGTGCGCAGGAGTAATATTCTGTTTTCCAATTTATATGATGGGGAGATTGTGGATGATACGCTGGAACAGCTCCCAGTGGAGCAGGCTGTCCTGACAGATGCGCCAAAGGGGGAGCTGACGGCACGTATGAGCCTGCCGGTCTGTGTGCATGAGGTTTTTGAGCCGGTGGAATTGCTCCATACTCCGGCGGGTGAAATGGTTTTTGATATGGGCCAGGAATTTACCGGAATTTTTACACTCAGGGTGCATGAGCCTGCTGGAACAAGGATTCATATCCAGACAGGAGAGATCCTGCAGCAGGGAAATTTTTACAATGAAAACCTCCGCACGGCCAAATCCGAATATATTTATATTTCAAACGGGGAGGAGACAGTAATCAAGCCGCACTTCACCTTTTATGGATACCGCTATGTCAAAGTGCAGGGAATCAGCAGCCTGAAGAAAGAGGATTTTAAGGGCCTGGCGCTGTACAGCGAAATAAAGAGCGTGGGAAGCATAAAGACAGGTCATCCTCTTTTGAACAGGTTTATTGAGAATGTGCGGTGGGGCCTGCAGAGTAATTTCGTAGATGTGCCCACGGACTGCCCTCAGAGAGATGAGCGTATGGGATGGACGGGGGATGCACAGGTATTTTCCGCAACGGCTATGTACCTCAAGGACTGTTACGCATTTTACGCAAAATATTTGTATGACATGGCAAAGGAGCAGTCGGCGCTGGACGGGAAGGTGCCGGACGTAGTGCCATCCTGCGGCGTGGAGAGCACAGCATGCGTGTGGGGGGATGCAGCCTGCATCATTCCTTGGAACCTGTATGTGTTTTATGGGGATAAAAGCATTCTGGAGGATCAGTTTGCCAGCATGAAAGCGTGGGTGGACTATATACGCAGGGTAGACGGTGATAATCACGGCTGGCGTTATGTGTTCCACTATGGAGACTGGCTGGCGCTAGACAATCCTATTGGGGGAGCGGAGCAGGTACTTGGCGGAACGGACGAGGAATTTATAGCGAACCTGTATTATGCCGTCAGTGCAGGGCTTGTGGCAAAGGCGGCGGGAGTGCTGGAACTTCGGAAGGAAGAGGAGGAATACAGGCGCCTGTCCGAAGAGCAGTTTGAGGTTGTGAAAAAGGAATATTACAGTGCTACAGGACGCTGCTGCATTAAAACCCAGACTGCTCTGTTGCTCACGTTAAAATATGGACTGTCCGAGAATGTGGAGCTGACAAAGAGACAGCTGTGCAAGCTGTTCGAGGACAATGGGGGCAAGCTGAAGACTGGCTTTGTGGGAACACCGCTCATGTGCAATATCCTGTCAGACAACGGAATGGATGATTTGGCTTACAGGCTGCTCTTGAACGAGGAGTATCCGGGCTGGCTTCATGAAGTTAAGCTTGGTGCCACTACGGTGTGGGAGCGCTGGAACAGTCTGCTGGATGACGGGACAATTTCCGGCATCAGCATGAACAGTATGAACCATTATTCCTATGGTGCCGTGCTGGAGTGGATGTTCCGCCATGCGGCAGGGATCAATGTGGCGGAGGATGCACCGGGTGGCACAAAGGTTTGGATGGAGCCGCTTTTGCATATGGGGCTTGGCTATCTGGAGGCATCCTATGACGCGCAGGCAGGGTGCTACAGGGTTCGGTGGGAATTGACGGATGCGGAGCATGTGATCATCTCTGTCATTGTTCCTTTTGGATGCGAAGCATTGTTGAAGCTGCCGCTGGCCCCGGAGGAGATTTACCAGGACAGCGCCAATCCGATCTTTTTGGATGTGAAGAATGGAATCTGCCACTTACAGGCAGGAAGTTACCGGGTGCAGTATCGGTTGACGAACTCTCTGAGACGGGTATTCAGTACACATACGGCAATCCGGGAACTGCTGCAAAGAAGGGATATAATGGAAGCACTGAAGGAAGTGGCTGATCTGACCTGTATACCCAATCAGTACCTGGGCCTCAGCGTCCGGGAAATGGCAGCACGGCATGGGGGCATAAGTGAGGAACAAATGGATGCCATGGATGTGATATTAAAGTCTGTTTGTATGATGTGACGGCAGTAGTGTGCTTGGAAAAATGTAGTGTGTGCTATCATGGAGAACCCGGCAAGGATGCTGTGTTATGTACGGGAAACAGGCTGTATGGCAATATGAAAATATTTTGTGAAGGGAGTAATGAATATCCTGTTCGTTACTCTCTTTTTGCATATTAAAAAGTCATGCATTTGTTCTTTCGCAATATAGTTTTCGTTGCCAGATCTAAAACCAAGTGAGGAAAAGTGTTTCCCCCGCAGGGACGGCCAGGTATGTCTTCCAGTGCAGAGCCTACGTCAAGAATCTGGGAGGGCAGGGCTGTACCATCAAGAGCGTGGGGAGCCGGAATTGAAGGAGTGCATCCTGCATGCCCTGCAGGTTCAGATTAATCTGGCTGTGGAACTGGTGCGGTTCATTGCCGTCAATGAGGGTTATGACAGCGGACAGAGGCTGGGCAGCTCCGTCAGCCTGGATGTATCTCTGAAAGCGGGGCATAGCTGGAGAGTGGCAGGGGACAGGATGTGTTGGACCAGAGAGAATGTGCGGCGCGCGCTATGTGATGAACGGTATACGTGCCGTTTGATCAGCCATACTAGGGCGAAAGAAGACGTTTCCGCAAAAATCTTGTCTGGAACTTTAAGGAGTGAAATGAGGGGATGCCTTCTGGAATTTGACTGGAGGGCATCCCAAATCTTGCAGAGCAGGGAATAGAATGCTATGCTTTAAGTGGGACAGATGCTATGTAAGGATATGGACGTGCGGGAAACATATTTATGTATGGCTTGACTCGAGCCGAAGGACACCTGATCGGCAACCATACAAGCCGGAGAGACTGGCACTTCTGGAATTATTGAGACAGGAAAGACGGTGTGGCGTGTACCAATATAAAAAGAACCTTTAAAAAAGAAAAGATATGTGCTATAATAAGTAGAAAGCGTCGGGCGAGGCGTTTTTATACGTGACAGGCGTGTATTGCAGACAGGTTCTGTATACATGGAGAAAGGAATACATGAGACATGTTGAGGCGGATCGGGAGCATGTAAAACAGATGGGAAGATGCCATCAGAGGGGGGATACGCTGTGGCTGGTCATGTCGGGCAGCGGGATTGGAATGCGATTTACCGGCAGATATCTGGAGATCCCCCTATGCGGCGGCTATGTGGCAAAGCACGGTGAGCCGGACGGCAATTATGCCAGAGTGGCAGTTTATGTGGACGGTGTGCGGATAAGGGATGAGATGATAGACAGTCCGCAGAAAAGGTTGGTGGCAGTGGATCAGGAGGTGCCAGGAGAATTTGAGGTGCAGCTGATCAAGCTGTCGGAGAGCGCAATGTCTGTAGTCGGCGTTGAGCCGCTAATTACCGGGGAGGAGGATCTGATAGCTCCTCTGCCCGATAAAGCGCATCTGGTGGAATTTATCGGAGATTCCATCACCTGCGGCTACGGTGTGGACGATGAGGACAGCAGCCACTGTTTTTCCACGGCCACGGAGGATGTCACCAGAGCTTATGCCCACCACACGGCTCGTCTGCTGGATGTGGATTACACCCTGTTTTCGGCCAGCGGATTTGGAATTATCTCAGGTTATACGGATGATCCGAAGCGGCGTATGGCAAAGCAGCTGATTCCCGATTATTATCACAGTGTGGGCTTCAGCCGGGATCGTTTTCCGGGAGACATCGATCCCACCAAGACGCGGTGGGATTTCTCCAGGCGGCGGCCGGAGGCGGTGGTGGTCAATCTGGGAACCAATGATGACAGTTTCTGTCAGGATACGCTGGAAAAGCAGCAGGAATATATGGAAGCCTACGAACGTTTCCTGCGGGATGTGCGGCAGTGCAATCCCCAGGCGGAGTTATTTTGCGTACTGGGCATCATGGGCCAGAGACTTTGTCCCTGGATGGAGCGGGCCTGTGAGAACTACAGACGCCGCACCAAAGATCAACGGGTGCATACCCTGCGTCTGCCGGAACAGGACGGAAACATAGGCTATGCGGCAAATTTTCACCCGCTGGAGAGATTTCATCTGGCGGCGGCGGAGGCGCTTGCGCCTTATATAAAAAAGACCATGAACTGGTAAATACGGAGGGAGAAGACATGCTGGTTACATTAATTCCACTTTTTGATGAAAATTTATGCATCGGGGCGTATTCACTGTTTGTGCAAAAGAAGAATACGTTTTTAAACCCCAGCCTGCTGGGAACGGGGCGGTTTGATGGAGCGGCCAGGATAGAGGGGCTGGAGATCATTCAGAATATGGGAATCGAGAGCCTTTCCTCGGACAGCGATGTATTTGTGACAGTGAGTAATATGTCCATTTTCTCTGATATTTCAGAGCAGTGCGACGCACCTCATGAGCGGCTGGTGCTGCTGATGGATCCCACCGTGAAGCCAGAGCCCATGTACATAGAGCGGCTGGCGGAACTGAAGAGCCAGGGTTACAAGCTGGCAATGCGCAAACTGCAGGTGGCGGAGTTTGAGTCTTATCGTGAGATTTTGAAGCTGACGGACTATGTATTTTTGAATCATAAGAAAATAGACATCAGCAAGGCCAAAATCTATTTTACCAAATTATTCCCGAAGATCCGTCTGTGTGCGGTGGGCGTGGACAATCAGGAGGAATTTGCAGCGCTGAAGTCCTCCGGGGGATATCAGCTGTACGAAGGCAATTTCTACCGAATCCCGCTAAACAGCGGCGAGCATGAGGTGGCCCCCTTAAAGGTGAACTATATTGAATTGCTGAATACGGTAAACAGCGACAATTTTGAACTGACCCAGGCGGCGGATATCATCGGACGGGACACGGCGCTGACCATTTCTCTGCTGAGAATGGTAAACAATATGGCCATCAACTCAGAGATTACCTCCATCCGCCACGCCACTGCCATGATGGGACAGAAGGAATTGAAAAAGTGGATCACCACGGCGGTGGTGGGAGAACTCTGTACAGATAAGCCTAATGAGATTACCCGGCTGTCTCTGCTGCGGGCCAGATTTGCGGAGAATCTGGCAGGTGCGTTCGGCATGGCCCTGCAGTCTTCGGAATTGTTCCTGATGGGGCTGTTTTCCGTGCTGGACGTGATTCTGGATAAGCCCATGGAAGAGGCGCTGGACATGGTGCATGTGAGCAAGCAGGTCCGTGATGTGCTGGTAGAGAGACAGGGGCCGCTTGCCAAGGTCTACGATTTTATCCTGCGGTACGAGAATGCGGACTGGCAGGAGGTGTCCCGGCAGATGATTCTGGAGGACATTGATCTGGATACCCTGTACGATGCCTATCTCCAGACGCTGGTATGGTATCGTAAGCTGACTTTGGGCAGATAAGGATAGCTATGGATTTGTTTGAATATATGAGAAGCACCAATATGGAGAAGGAGTCGCCGCTGGCGGCGCGGATGCGGCCCAGGACGCTGGACGAGGTGGTGGGGCAGGAGCACATCATAGGAAAAGATAAGCTGCTGTACCGGGCCATTCAGGCGGACAAGATCAGTTCCGTGATCTTCTATGGGCCGCCGGGAACCGGCAAGACCACCCTGGCCAGGGTCATCGCGGGCAGTACCAGCGCGGAATTTACCCAGATCAATGCCACCGTGGCCGGCAAGAAGGACATGGAGGAAGTGGTGGGCAAGGCCAAGGAACTGCAGGGCATGTACGGCAAGCGCACCATCCTGTTCATCGATGAGATTCACCGCTTCAACAAGGGCCAGCAGGACTATCTGCTGCCGTTTGTGGAGGACGGTACCCTGATACTCATCGGCGCCACCACGGAGAATCCCTATTTTGAGGTCAACGGGGCTCTGATATCCAGATCCATTATTTTTGAGTTGAAACCCATCCCGGCGGAGGCGGTGAAGGAACTGCTGCGCAAGGCTGTGTATGACAAGGACAGAGGGATGGGTTCTTATAATGCCGTTATAGAGGAGGACGCCCTGGATTTTCTGGCGCAGCTCTCCGGAGGGGATGCCAGACATGCGCTGAATGCCATTGAACTGGGGATTATGACCACCCAGCGCTCCGAGGACGGGCAGATTCACATCACCCAGGAGGTGGCTTCGGAATGCATCCAGAAGCGTGTGATGCGCTATGACAAAAACGGGGACAATCACTATGACACTATCTCTGCTTTTATCAAGAGCATGAGAGGATCGGACCCGGATGCGGCGGTGTATTATCTGGCCCGGATGCTGTATGCGGGGGAGAGTGTCACTTTTATCGCCCGCAGGATCATGATTTGCGCGTCGGAGGATGTGGGCAACGCGGATCCCATGGCGCTGGTGGTAGCCACCAATGCCTCGCTGGCAGTGGAGCGCATCGGTATGCCGGAGGCCCAGATTATACTGTCTCAGGCGGCGTCCTATGTGGCCTGCGCGCCCAAGAGCAATGCTGCCAGCGAAGGCATATTTGCCGCCAGTCAGGAGGTGGAGCGTTCGGGCAATCTGCCCATACCCACCCATTTACAGGATGCGCATTATAAGGGGGCGGCAAAACTGGGGCATGGGACGGGCTACAAGTACGCCCATGATTATCCCAACAATTATGTGGAGCAGCAGTATCTGCCCTATGAACTTTGCGGCAGGGAGTTCTATCGGCCCGGCGGCAACGGATACGAGCAGAAGATCAGGGAGCATATGCAGCGGATTAAGAGGGAGGCGGCGGGGGAGCCGAAGGAATAGAACAACAATAGTTTTTCCCTTGAAAGGCGTCTTCCAGCCGCATTTTTTGATGCAGGGAGTTTAGTACATCACGTTTGTTGCCGCTCCAGAGGGGGGCGATGAGTAGTTTTTTGGGGCCGTCTCCTGTGACCCTGTGTATCACGATGTCCGGGGAGAGATGGGTCAGACAGTCCACCAGGACAGCAAGATATTCTTCTTTTTCTAACACCGCAAAGGTCTGGGCGCGATAGAGAACCGCCAGATCCGTGCCTTCCAGCACATGGAGCAGCTGGAGTTTGATTCCGAAGGGCCGCCAGACGTTCAGGTAATCTATGGTCTCCAGCATCTGCCTTGGCGTTTCGCCGGGAAGTCCCAGAATCACATGGATAATGGTGGGTATTTTCAACATATGCAGCTTTCTCATGGCAGTCTCAAAGCAGGGCAGTTCGTATCCTCGGCGGAGGAGCTGGGCGGTGGTTTCATGGATTGTCTGCAGTC
>CAMWTF010000024.1 GCA_947177105.1 uncultured Lachnospiraceae bacterium
TTTCCTTGCTCCACCGCTTCGCAAGGATAGAAGCGGTAGTTTTGCTGTACAGCATAAAAAAAGGACGTCTCCTTTTCATAATCTTAATGGTACTATATAGAACTTATTCTGTCAAGGTGCAAATTATAATAAAGGGCAATCCTAAGACCGCCCACTTTCTACACATATATCAACTCATTCAACATCCATTGTTTCCTAGAGTTCTTCATTTTTTTATGCTTTTCTTTTGGTGATGAAAGTGGTATACAATATTTATGAATACCGCAAATAATAACAATTCCAACAAAAACCCTGTTATTTTTTTCCATCTGCGGTGAAACGGAAAGTACTTTATCATCTATATTATGTAAATTACGAATAATATTTCATATCCACCTTGTATAAGTTAAAATCTGTCTGCATATTTCTCCTCGTAAAAAATGGCTATGCGTTTCCACATAGCCATTTGTATAGTAACTCCATTAGAGTTGCTAACGCTTTTAGCAGTCCACTTTACGATAGGATTCACCACTAACAGTATAATACCATATTTCTGAAAATAGTCAATCTTTTTTGCGCAAATATATAAAATCCTCTTCTTTGTATTTTAATCCATCTTTAATAGCATCGGCAGTATAATTTTTCCCTGCAACGATAATCCAGCCACCGTAGAAACTTATGGAAAAAGCTTACAAACTGGAAGTTGTCCATTAACCCAAATCACAGGGGACCGTGTAGGGCGCCGGAGTAGTCGGCGGGCAGGGTCAGGTTGTAATACCGCTGGTTCTCCACTACATCCGCGGACTTGTAGTGGAGAACCTCCAGGGCGAAAGTATCATACTGTTGGATGTCCGCCAGGGAGGTTTAGTCGGCTGAAAGAGCTTGTAGTGCAAGGTATTATCCGTCTCTCTGGCGTCAAATGCATCGCCCTTATCCGGCAGCATCCCGCAGTTCTTCCATGTCCTCCTTGTACATATTGGCCACCACATCGGCAATCACCTGATGCTTAAGAGGAACCGTCAGATAAAGGGCAAACACCAGCAGCATTATTGGGAGCAGCGCTTCCATAAGGATCATGGCCGCATATAACGGCCCTATTGGCATGGACATATATTTGTGATTCACAATCACATCCATTATTCCTTCCCGGTACTGTATTAACATGCCAAGATTGAGGGCCGCATAGGCATACAATATCAGAATGCGCCTCCAGCTGCCACGCATATTTAAAAGAACATACAGCATGGCAATCAAAAGCAAAGCCTTTATGATCTCCCGGCCAACATCATAACCGGAAAAGCCGGGCATCAAAAACATCAGCCAAACCTCGACTCCGCCATGAAAGCCTATGATTGCCGCCAAAACCCATAGGGCAATCTTCTTCACTTTTACATATCTGCCAATTTCCGGCTTTTCTTTAAAAATTTGTGCCTGTCTCATAAGAATTTCTTTTCGTTTCCTTATATACTCCGCTTTGTCCATTTCGTATTCCTCGATTCTTTATATACTATTTTTTCTCGGGTGGATAAAAGACCAGCAAATCCTCTATCTTGCATTCCAGCACGGTACAAAGCTTGCACAAAACATACACATCTAAACGGGTAATATTATTGGTACAGTAATTGTCAATCTGCTTCCAATTCATCTCTGCCTTATGTGACAGTTTATTTTTGCTCAAGCCCTTTTTCTTCAGTAATTCATTCAACCGAATTTCCAAATTACCAAAATTTTCTTCCACGTTATCACCTCTAAAATACGTATTTTTATGTATCCTTACAACTTTATTCTATACTTGTAATAGTGCTTTGGTAACCCTAAATAAGTATTAGAAGTCTAAATACAGAAATGTATGTTCGGTCTTGAAATAATTGTAGATTTCTGTCGAAGAATGATGGCGAAAAAATATTGCTATTTGTTCTGGGACTTGTTATAGTTTATTTGTAACCTGCTGTAAGCATTAGTATACATGTATAATAATTATTTACTTTCAGTAAAACTATGTGTTAAGTTGCATGCAGAACTACTTGTTCTGTGAAAGGAGAAAAGTATGGATTACTTCAAGGATAAGCTTTTTGAGCTGCTCAATGATGCGGACGATATGGGAATCAGCGATATCGAAACCAACGACAGGGAGAATAAATGGATTGTCTCCCTACAGAATGGTATGCTTTTGGAGATAGCATGCCGACAGATAGAACGCTAGGCGTATCTCTTCCAAACATGAAAAAAGGACTGTGAGCGCATGCCTACAGTCCTAATTCATCTTTATTTTACGCAAAGCCGCATCCTTTGGAAAATCATTCGGCTGTTTCCTGTATTTTAAGCTCTGTCACAACTCCAAAGCGGTTTGCCATCACCTTGCGGTAAGTTTTCCCATATCCGTGATAAGTCAGCCCGCACTGGGATATGCCATTCTCATTCACCGCAATGTGATACTGATTGTATTCTCCCTCCCGATAGGCGAAATCCTCCCCGTTGTCCTGGTAATGTTCCCACTCCCCGGTTCCCGGGTACACGTCCAGAAGCAGCACATCCTCCTCTTTCTCGCCCACGTAGGACATAGGCTCCATGGCGGGAATCACGCTGCCGGCCTTCACATAGATAGGACATATCTCCAGAGGCGCATCCTTGATGATCCATACAGGCCCGGTGATCCTCTCATCCGTCCAATAGTCATACCAGGCGCCCTCGGGCAGATAGACCATCCGCTTGGTCATGCCCTGGTAAACCACGGGGGCCGCCAGGATCCGTTCGCCCAGCATGAACTCGTCATTGCAGGTTCCGGCCACCGGATCTTTTTCATAGTGGTACACCAGAGGCCGCATCACCGGGGCGCCGGTCTGTTCTGTCTCGCGAAAGAGATCATAAAAATAGGGAATCCAGCGATAACGCAGCTTCACATACTTTCGATAGATATCTAGGATTTCCTGTCCAAACTGCCAGGGCTCCTGCTGCCTGCTGCCCATGGCGGAATGATTGCGGAACAAAGGAGAGAAGCATCCCACCTGCACCCAGCGGGCCAGCAGCTCCCCGGTGGCGTCAGATCCGAAGCCTCCCACGTCCGTCCCCGCAAAGGGCATTCCCGACAGTCCCAGATTGCACAGCTGGGGAATCGCCATCTGCAGATGTGCCCATATGCTGTGATTGTCCCCGGTCCAGCAGGTGGTATACTTCTGACTTCCCGCATAACAGGCTCTGGTGATCACAAAGGGTCTGCGCCCGTCCAGACGTTTTAATCCCTCATAAGTTCCCTTGGCCATAAGATGCCCATAGACATTGTGCATTTTGGCGTGGTTGGTTTCCTTATCCTCATCCGTAAATACCACGTCCTCAGGCAGCGGTCCTTTGAAGCTGGCGGGCTCATTCATATCGTTCCAGATGCCCCGGATACCTTTGTCCAGCAAGAATTTCTGATTCTCTCCCCACCAGTCCCTCACCGCCGGATTGCCGAAATCCGGAAAGGCCGCATCCCCAGGCCACACGGCGTTGATATACACCTGACCCTTTGGCGTTCTGGCAAAATAGCCCTTCTCCACGCCCTCCTCATAGACAGCGTAGCCCTCCTCCTTCTTTACCCCCGGATCATTGATGACTACCGGCTTAAAACCCCGGTCCGCCAAGGTTTTCAGGTAGCCCGCCGCATCCCCATGGTAGCGGTTCTCATTCCAGGTAAAAACCTTGTAATCCTGCATATAGTCGATATCAAAATGGATGACATCACAGGGAATATCCCGCTCCCGCATACCACTGGCGATTTCCTCCACGTCCTCCAGAGTGGTATAACCCCATCTGGACTGATGATACCCCAGCGTCCACTTCTGGGGCAGGGGACAGGTTCCCGTGAGATAGGTATAGCGGGAAAGCACCTCCGCCAGGGAGTCTCCTGCCATATAGTAGTAATCCAGATTTCCTGCCGCCGCGCCAAAATAATAGTATTCCTGAGACTCCTGACCCATGTTGAAAAAGCTCTTATAGGTATTGTCCAGAAAAATACCATATACATGTTCTTTTGTCAGCGCCATGAAAAAGGGAATGGACTTGTACATCGCCTTGAAGCTGTCCACCTGGGGATCCGGGTTGTCCGTGTTCCACATCTCGTAATCATAGCCCCGCTTATCCATAAATCCTGTCTTGTCCCCCAAGCCGTAGAAGTGTTCGTCCCCCTGCAGCTGTTTTAACACATCAAAGGCATGATCCATACCCCGGTCAGCCTTGTGCCCCTCGCTGGCCAGAACCTTCAGCATCTCATCACTGACCACTTGCAGAGGCTGGCGCTCTCCCCGATAATCCATGCACACGGCATTGCCCTTACGATCATAAAAGTCCACGTAAAAGCCGTCGCTGACCCTGACGGAAACAGCCCTTGTGCCAATCCACAGGCCGTCCTCCTTCTCCTCCACAGTCAGCTTCACCGTCTGTTCCTTCTCCCCCTCAATGGCCTTGGAGTTATGTTCCTCGCTCTCCAGACTGCGGAATACATTAATTATTTCTGGAGTCACCGCCCATATCTCAGCCTGGCCCTGTTCAAACGTGAGCCTGACCTTCTGCCCCGAGACTGTATACCCTTTCCGTTTTCCCAGATTCATTTTCCTACACCCTTTCCTTTTCTTATTAAAAGTTCCGCCTTTTCCCTTCCACCACACTCTCAGGTGATCGACATCCGGCCGCTTGGGCGTCCTGATGTCGATCAGTGTGCTGTCCGGGAATAGGCTGATTAAAAGTTCCGCCTTTTCCCTTCCACCAAAATTTCCGCCACTTTTTTCCAGTCGCCGTCCATCACGCAGTAGGTGGGCTGGTACTTGCCCTGGGGCTTGGAAGAGGTGGCTGTGTGGAGATACAGACTGTCCATTCCCACATGGCAGGCCCCGGCGATATCGGAGTTTTCCTCATTTCCTGTCATAAGACTCCTGGCGGGATCCAGATCATACCGCTCTATCAGCCTGCGGAAAAAGGCAGGGCAGGGCTTTTTGCAGCCCTCCTCCGAGGAGATCAGTATCCCGTCAAAGCACTTTGCAAGCCCCATAATCTCCAGCTCCGGCCTTGTGAAGTCGCTCTGGGCATTGGATAGCAGATACAGATGCTTTCCCCTGCTATGCAGCGCCTCCAGCGTCTCCTTAACTCCATCATACACCATAAGCAATTGTCTGGACAAGGTGCGAAAAAAAATTGCCGTTAATTGAGCCGTCTGCCGGTCACAGTTTACTCCCTTCTCCTGAAACAGCTTCTGGAACACGCCCGTCAGATCCGGTTCCACCAGCACATCCCTCTGTCCGGCTTCCTCCGCCTCCCTCTGCATACGACAGATGCATTCCCTTTCCAGACGGCGGAGTGTCTGACGCAGCTGCAAGGAGGTGTAGGATGCTCCCAGAGAAGTATAAAATTCACTCATTTTCTGCCATAAGTACGGCTTCTCCTCATTGGTGCGGATATCTGCCAGAGTTCCGTATAGATCAAATATATAATTTTCATACATAAATCATGTCCCCATTTCCGCTCGTCCGCTCTATTGTTCCAGAGCCTCATATACCCTCAGGATCTCACCCACACTCCACGCTTGGGCAAAGCACCCCTTGGAGCTTATGGGATTGTCCCCATCGTAAATCTCCGGCAGCTGACCCACGCAGCCTTCACGCAGAGCCGTCTCTATGCCCGCCAGCTGTTCCCGCACATATGCCTTGGCCTGTCGTGAATAGTCATGCACCTTTAAATAGGCCAGATAATAGCCCCCCAAAGGAAATGTCCACACGGTTCCCTGATGATATGCCAGATCCCTGTCCAGCTGTGCCCCGCCATAAAAGGGGTGGAACTGGGAGTCCTGAGGATCCAGAGTGCGCAGTCCCACTGGTGTGTACAGTTTCCGGAATACCGTCTCCACTACCTGACATTCTTTCTCCCTGGAAAGTAAAGAGAAAGGAAGAGATACCGCCCAAATCTGGTTGCAGCGCACTTGGTCATCCGCTGCCGTACCGGATAATACATCCCGAAGACACTTTTTCTCCTGGTTCCAAAATAACTTTTCAAATATGGCATATACTCTGTCCGCCATGGCTCCGTAATCCAGCTGCCTTTCAGGCTGATTTTCGGTGCCGTCATATGGCTTTTGTCCCTCCGCCTCATTGCTTTCCGCCTGTCCGGCCGTATCCTGCGTCCCCGCCTTGCTGCCGCCGCCCGGCTGCTCTTTGGCAAACCCTTCCATGATCCGCAGCGCATTGTACCAGTAGGCGTTGATCTCCACGGGCTTTCCATGTCTGGGCGTGGGCAGAATGTCCTCCACCCGCACATCCATCCAGGTCACCTGATCATAGCCCTGTCCTGCCATAATCAAACCGTCCTGATCCATATGAATCCCATAGTCCGTGCCTTTCACATACCACTGGATTATATCCTGCATCACAGGATACGCCTGCCTCACGAAGGCGGAATCCCCCGTCCTCTTTTGATATTCATATACGGCCAGGATAAACAGCAGCGCCGCGTCCACTGTGTTGTATGCCGCCGCCTCCGTCCCCTCCGGAAACAGGTTGGGCATTAATCCCCGGCGGCAATGCGCCATAAAGGTCTGGAGGATGCTCCTGGCTGTGTCATACTGTCTGGTGGAAAGGCAACACCCCACCAAAGCAATCATAGTATCCCTTCCCCAGTCCTCAAAAAAGGGAAATCCGGCCAGGATTGTCTTCTGGCCTGTGGACTCCCGGCGTGAAATGAACTGGTCTGCACTGGCTGCCAAAGCCCGTGCCGTCTCATTGTGAAATCTCTCCTGCAAATTTTTTCTATGATTAGAAACATTTTGCAAGATTTCAGTCATATTGGGCAAAATTGTATCAATTCCATATACAATTTCCAATATTCCCTCCTGTCCCGCCGCCACAGAAAAGCAGATCTCATGGTTTACCGCACTGCGTCCCAGGGCCATCTTGCCATCCTCAATATCGCTGCGATAAAACAGATCTTCATGGTAGCGTACAGGCAGTTCCCGGCATTCCCCGTTAGTGCGCAGATACAGAACCTGTCCATTGGAAGTAATTTTTCCCTGTGAATAGGCAAACTCCTGCTTCACCGACAGCCTCTGTCCTTTGGGCACAAACTGCAGGTGGGGACGCACCTCCAAAGTCACATTGTCCAGGGAACGGTTCCTAATCCGGTAGGAAATACCCACCACATTCCTGCCATACATCAGGGCGATGGTGCGCACCACCTCCACCCCTTCCGCCAGATAGCTCCATGTAGGGTAATCTTCATAGGCAAATCCGGTCTGCAGACGAAATCCCTCCTGCCGTTTGTCATGACACTGAAAATCCTGGCTGGACAGGAAAACCCGGTGGGATGGCCGACTCTCTCCGCCAAGCTCCAGAACCTCCTCCAGCCTGTGAATCATATTATATCTGTGGTTCGGTGAATGAGTGCAGGCCATCAGCACCGCCTGGTCATTACGGCTGCAGGAGGCGATCATACTGAGGGAGGAAAATCCCCCCAGCCCATTGACCATCAGATAACAGTTCTCCTCGCCTCGCTCAAAAGTTTTCCAGTCCTGTCTGCCATATTGAAACTTCATAACAACTCCCGTCTGTCCGCCTCAGCGGACGCTTAAATCCAGATGTAATTTACGCAATGCCTAAAATCATACCGCTGCAGGCAGGGACAAATATCTGCCCTTCCCGGATCATAGCAGCTTCGCTGCCAGATTCACCGCCAGGTTTCCCACTGGTTTCTCCACAAACTTCGCTGCCAGCCCCGCTGCCATAGTCCGCCCGCTGCCCGTCCGCCAGAACAGACCAGACTCCCTGGGGCAGCTTAATTTCTGCCGCGCTGTCCGACGCGTTATAGATCACAAAGAGTTCCTTTGGTGTACATTTGCTGTTCCCGGCTGGCATCCCTGGCTGCTCCTGGGGCCTGTTGTCCATATGATATATCACTACTCCAGGACTCAGTACACTCTTCTCCAGAACCCGGCCTGCCGCCTCCGCTCTCTTGTCGCATAGCCCGGGCTGATGCTTGCGCAGCCGGATCAGCCCCTTGTAGTAGTCAACCAATTCCTTATATTCTATAGTCTGCCGCCATCTCAGCATATTGATCCCGGGATGGGAGCGGTAACTGTTTTCATCCCCCAGTTTGGTGCGTCCAAACTCCTCTCCCGCCTGAAGAAACAGATTGCCCTGGCAGGTAAAATATATCAGCGCCGCCAGTTTATTGGCGGAGAGTACATCCTTATAAAGGGTAGCAAAATCTGCCCCCGGCCCATGCAGAGACAACACCAGTTTATCCCACAGAGTGAAATTGTCATGGGCGGACACATAATTGACAATCTGGGCACAGCTTTTGGGGCGGAACTCCCCCTGGCCAGAGGATTTCCCACACCAGCCAGTCACTGCCTGCAGAACTTTTTCTTCCAGGCCCTGCCCGCCGTTTACGAATCCCGGAACTTCCTCATAGAACACATGGCCCTTGATCACATCCCTGGTGTCGTCGCAAAAGACAGCAATTCCCTCATCCAGATATCGGATATTCTCCTTCAGGGCAGCACGGGTTTCTTCCTCCATGGGGGATTCCGCCGCTCTCCAGGGCTCTCCGTACAACAGCTTTTCCCCCTTGCCGAATGCCTGATCCATCTCTCCGCGGATGCGGTTCATCAGCTCCACCGTCATAAGCCCCATCAAATCAAACCGAAATCCGTCCAGATGATACTCCCTGGCCCAGTACATCACGGAATTGACAATATAATTATCAACCATCCTCCGTCCTATGGCCAGATCGCTTCCGCAGGCGGATCCGTTGGAAAGTGTGCCGTCCTCCAGGCGGCGGCAGTAATACCCTGGCGCCGTTCTCTCCAGCCAGGAATCCGCATCCTGGGTGTGGTTGTACACCACATCCATCACCACCCGGATGCCCGCCCGGTGCAGGGCCTGGATCATCTCCTTGCACTCCCGGATGCGCACCGTGCCGTCATGTACATCCGTGGCATAGGAACCCTCAGGCACATTGTAATTCACCGGGTCATATCCCCAGTTAAACTGCTCCTCGTCGCCCTCTTCATCCAGCCAGCCATAGTCAAAAAAAGGCAATAGATGCACATGAGTGATGCCCAACTCTTTCAAATAGGCCACACATGTAGGATATTCCCCGTTTCCTGCCGGCTTTCCCGTCTGCACGGTAAACGCCTTATATTTTCCTCGGTAAGCCAGGGGAACGCCACTGTCCGGATCATAGGAAAAATCTTTGATATGAAGCTCATAGATAATATTTTCTACAGGCTGCACGGGGGCTCGATCCTTCTCAAAACCCTCCGGATTGGTTCGCTCCAGATCCACCGCCATGCTGCGGTAGCCGTTGCAGCCGCATCCTACGGCGTAGGGATCTGCCGTCCGCAAAAACTCCCCGTCCGTCCAAATGCGGTAGTCATAATAAAAACCGTGATAATCCCCCTCCAGACATTGGCGCCAGACTCCCTGCTCAGCCTTCTCCATATCCAGACGCCGCGTAATTTTCGCCTCACGGCCCCCGTCTTCATACAGACATAGTTCCACTTTATCAGCAAAAGGAGCCCACAGTCCAAAGTCCGTCCTCTGGGGTGTGCATACCGCCCCCAGATCTTTCCCCTCATAGGCATATTTCTCGTCAAATTCCCTGGAATACTGAAATCTATCCATACATACCTCTCCATGAAATCGCAGGCCGTGCCTGTGTTATTACAGTAAAAAGTACTGCCTGATTGGACAAAAATAGGACCGCTGCAAAACAAAGGTACTTATTTCCGCAGCGGTCCTACCTATCGCAGAACCTGTCAGGACTGATCTGCCGTCTCACCCATTTTCAGGCCGTAAGGCCCGGCGGATGAAATGAAGACAAAGTCCACTCATTACCCCTTGACAGCTCCCGACAATCCTTCCACATAACATCTCTGTGTCAATACAAACAGAATGGATATCGGGATGGATATCAATACGCAGCCCGCATAGAATTGCGTATAGAAAGTCTCGATATATTCTTTCTCCAGCATGGTCCAGAGACCGATGGCGATGGTATAGTACTTGGTGTCATTTCCCATGATAACCTTGGCGAAAATGTAATCCACCCAAGGACCCATGAAAGTGGTTATCAGCGTATAAGTGATGATCGGCTTGGACATGGGAATCGTCACATGGATGAAGGTATCCCACTTGGTAGCTCCATCTATATAAGCCGCCTCATCTATGGTTTTCGGTATGGTGTCAAAGAATCCCTTGGCCATGTAGAAGCCCAGGCCCGCGCCCCCCGAATATACCATCACCAGCGCCACCTGCTTCAGCACACCTGTCTCCAAAAAGCCCAAGCCCTTTAAGATATAGTATACGGCTATCATGGACATGAAGCCGGGGAACATGCCCAGAATCAAGGCAATGTTCATATAGGGCTTACGCATCTTAAATTTCAGACGGCTCATACAGTAGGAAACGCACAACACGAAAAACGCCGCGATGATCGTGCTGAAGATAGCGATCACCAGTGTGTTGGTGAACCACCGGAAGAAATCTATCTGGCTGGTGGGTTTAAACAGGTTGGCATAATTGTCCAGTGTGAAACCTCTGGGCCAGATATAACTCTTGTAGGAACCGCTCTCCTTTCTAAAGGAGGTCAGCAATACATAAAATATGGGCAGCACCCAGATAAAGCTGAGTATGGCCAGCAATATATGCACAAATGTGTTGGTGATAAATCTCTTCGCTTTCATTATTGGAACGCCCCCTCATCTTTGTAGGAACCGGTATGCCGGTAGGTCAACAGTGACAGAGTAGCCAGAATAATGAACACCAGAATGCCAATTACGGCACCCAGGTTGTAATCCTTCTGTGTTATGGTTAGTCGGTACAGCCAGGTGACCAGCAGATCCGTCTTACCTGCATAATAGTAATCCAGAGTGTCAGGTCCGCCGCCGGACAACAGGAAGATTACATTAAAGTTATTGATATTGCCTGTAAAGGACGTAATCAGGTTGGGCGTCATGACAAATACAATATATGGTATGGTGATCTTGCGGAAAATTACAAACGCGCTTGCGCCGTCAATCTTGGCCGCTTCATACAGATCCGCCGGGATATTCTGCAAAATGCCTGTGGTGGACAGCATGGTAAACGGAATACCGATCCACAGGTTGATACAGATAATGGTTATCTTGGCCAGCGTAGGATCCGTAAAGAACGGAATGGACTCCGTTGCGCCAAGCAATCCAAATTCCCGCAGCAGCACATTCACAGGGCCGTTGGCATTGAAAATAGTTCTCATACTCAGCAGGGATACGAACTGGGGCACTGCGATGGAAAGCACGAACATAAATCTCCAGAATCCCTTGATCCTGGTGCCCTTGCGATTGATCAGCAGCGCCAGGATAATGCCCAGAATAAAGCAGCTGAAAGTGGCAAATACAGCCCAGATCAGTGTCCAGCCCAGCACTGGCCAGAATGTGGCGGCCAGCTTGCTCCCCTGGCCCAACATGGTCTTGAAATTATCCAACCCTACCCAGCCGAACAGGTTTCCGGGGGGCTGATGCTCATGATCATAGCTGGTAAAGGCGATCAAAATCATAAAAATCAGTGGTACGATCGTGAAAATAATGATACCGATTATTGGAAGCGCCAGCAATCCAGTGTGAATATTCTCTTCACGAAGGGAGAGCAGGTCGTCTTTAATACCGGGAATATGCATTCCCCGTTCCTTGCGCAGCTGTGTGCAGTATGCGCTCTTTGCAGACATGCAGGCTATAAAGATAATAGCCAGCGTAAGTACAATGGTGATTACGCCATATAGTAAAAACAGCATGGAATTATCTCCGGCGGTATACTCATAGATCCCCAGAGCTTCGTTGTAGGTCTGACCCTGTTCCTTGGTTCCCAGGGTCATAAAATTCCCAATGGCGCTTATGCCAAATGTCACCATGTAATAGATATAGGCAATCTCAATTGCCAGAAAAATCAAACCCCTCACAATCTGCTTGTTCAAAATATTTCCGAGGCCAAAGACAAAAAGCGAGCATTTTGTGAGCGCATTTCCTTTTGCGATTGCCTCACCGACGCTTGCATCGCTGGGTCTCCCGGAAGTCGTCTGCAGTTTATTCTTCTTCAAAGCCCCCATACGGAACCTCCTCATATTTTAGGGGAGATAAGGAACCCCAAAGGGTTCCCTCATCTCCGGATTTCAATATTGCCGTAGTTATTTCTTACTCAGTCATAGCCTTTACGAAAGTATCCAGCTTTTCCTGCACATTGTCCTTGTTGATCTCACCGCTTCTGATCTCGGTGGGGATGGCGCCTGCGTAGGTCCAATATCTGGAAGAGAATACGCTGTGGGAAGGCTGCATCACGCTGGCCTCATTGGCCTCCTTAACGATAACTGCCGCCAGAGGATCATTGGTAACTGCTTCGCTGGATCCTACAGTTATATTGGTAGGAACCTGTGCGGATTTCTCATAGCGCAGAGTCTGGTTCTCCTCGTTGCCAAGGAAGGTAGCGAACGCTACGGCTGCGGCCATGTTCTTGGAGTGCGCGTTCACGCCGATACACTTGGAGCCGTAGAAGCCCAGCAGCTGATAGTCATTACCGTCGGGATTGAAGGTGGGAATTACGCCAATGCCCATGTCATCACCCAGGATGTTCTTGTAGGTGTCATAGTTCCAGGAACCGTCGAACCATACGCCCAGTCTGTGATCCTCAATCAGCTCGCTGACTGCAATCTCACCGTCGTAAGCACATTTCGGATTGTTGATCAGGTCGATCAGGTAATTGGTAACAGCCACGCCAGTTGCATTGTTCCAGTCCACGCCTGCCTCCAGGTCATTGCCTTCAGGACCGAACACAGTCAAGCCTGCGCCATAGTAGTATGCGCCCAGCTTCCAGCCGCCCGCAGACTCAAAATAGTAATTGTATACATTGTCTGCTGTCTCCTTGGCCATGATCTTCTCCAGAGAAGTCACATCGCTCTCGTCCATAATGGTCTTGTCATAGAACATAAAGAATGTATTGTGAGTAAAGGGAATCGCATAGGTAGCGTCACCTACCATAGCGGTGGCAGCAACAGCTTCTGCATTGGTCTCCTTCACCATCTTCTCAGCCTCGCCGCCCAACTGTGCGATAGCGCCTGCATCCACCAGTTCGATCAACTGGTCAGAGGAGAACAGGAATACGTCTGCTGCAGCATCCACATCCTTAAGCACCTCTGTCTTACAGGTGTCCTCACCTACAATCTCAGTGGTCCAGGTAATGTTCCATTCGGGATGGGCTGCGGCGAAAGCTGCCTGCTGCTCTCCCATAATACCGGTGTCCACCTGGTTCTGAGGGCACCATACCTTAAGGGCTACATCCGTCACCTCGCCGGTGGTGCCCTGTGCGGCGCTGCCCTGCTCGGTGCTGTTGCCTGCGCTGCTGCCATTGCCTCCATTGCCTCCATTGCCGCTGTCATTGCCGCAGCCAGCCAGCAGAGAAACAGATAATGCCATTGCCAAAGTACATGCCAGAACTTTCTTTTTCATAAATGATATCCTCCTTCATACATAGTTCCGAAACAAGTTTCGGTTAATTGTTCCCCCCTAAATTACCACAGTAAGATTCATAAGTCAACCACAATTTTTGTGAGATTTTATACATATGCACGGTTGTTTTGTGTTCTATTGTGCAATATGTACATATTTATCTGAAATTTTTCTTCTTGCTGTTTCGAAACTATTTTCCAGAATATTTCGTTCCCCCTTTGTGGAAAAATGCGTAAAATCCGGCTTTTTTTCCCTATTCAAAGGAACTGGGCAGAAAAAGTTTAGAAGAAAACTCTTGCCATATCCCGTTTATGTTGCTATAATGAGTTTCGGGACAAGGTTTTCTTTGTCACTTTTGACGAAATTTTTTGGCTGCCCTCCGGGAAAAACACGGGATCCCATGTTTCGAAACACCCGTGGGCATTTGACAGATTATGACATTGACAGTATCGCAGCTATGCCTGCGGTCCGCAGGGAGTGTACCTATGATTACCATATCCGATATTGCCGCTAAACTCGGCATTTCCAAAAGTACAGTATCAAAAGCGCTGAATAATGCCACGGACATCAGCGTCAGTATGCGCAAGAGAGTCCTGGAGACCGCCGCGGAGATGGGTTACATCAACAAAAAGCTTTCCGGCGCCGAAAAAAAACTTTGCATTTTAATAGAAAATATGGACTTTGAGACGCCCAACCAGTTTGGCCACGACATTGTTGAAGGTTTCCGGCAGATGGCCGAAACCGACGGATGGATCGTGGAAGTAGTGCCTCTGACCATGGAATTCCAGCGGCTGACCCCCTACGGGGTATTTATGCTGGACCACGG
>CAMWTF010000025.1 GCA_947177105.1 uncultured Lachnospiraceae bacterium
GAGTATGAGCGGGCCGGGGCGGATGCCATGTCCGTGCTGACAGAGCCTTTCTATTTTAAGGGACAGGACAGCTTCTTGCAGGAGATCCGGCAGACCGTATCCATTCCTCTGCTGCGAAAGGACTTTACGGTGGACGAATATATGATCTATCAGGCTAAACTGATGGGAGCGGATGCGGTGCTGCTTATCTGTGCAATCCTGAGTCCCATGCAGCTGGCGGAATACCGGGGGATTGCCCGGGAACTGGGACTATCTGCTCTGGTGGAGGCCCACGATGAGCAGGAGATTGACATGGCCTTGCGGGCCGGAGCGGGTATTATCGGGGTGAATAATCGCAATTTAAAGGATTTTTCCGTGGATATTAATAATTCCCTACGACTGCGGGAGTTGGTGCCTAAGGAGGTTATTTTTGTGTCGGAGAGCGGAATGAAGACCCGGGAGGATATCCGCAGGCTGGAAGAAAACGGCACGGACGCGGTGCTGATCGGGGAAACATTTATGCGCAGTGGAGATAAGGCCGGGCTGCTGCGGCAGCTGAGAGGTGAGCTTTTGCATAACTGTCTGTGACGGAAGAGAGGAGTTTATGAAGATAAAGATTTGCGGCCTGACCAGGCCGGAGGATATTACCTGTGTGAACCGGCTGCAGCCGGACTATATCGGCTTTGTATTCTGGCCAAAGAGCAGACGGTTTCTGGACAGAGCCCAGGCGGCGCGGCTGAAGGCGCTGCTTTCTCCCACAATTCAGGCGGTGGGCGTGTTCGTGGATACGCAAGTGGAAGAGGTGGAAAGGCTGCTGGCGGATGGCATCATTGATTTGGCCCAGCTTCACGGGGAAGAATCGGAGGAGGATATCCGCTATCTCCAGACGGTGACGGGCAGGCCGGTGATCAAGGCCGTCAAAGTGCGCAGCCAAAATGACGTGAAGGCGTGGCTTGACAGCGCAGCGGATTATCTGTTGTTTGACAGCGGTATGGGCAGCGGCCGGACGTTTGACTGGAGCCTGTTAGCGGGTGTGGATCGGCCCTATTTTCTGGCCGGAGGATTAGGGCCGGAGAATCTGGAGCAGGTGCTAGCCCACGGCGGTCCCTATGGCGTAGATTTAAGTTCATCCCTGGAGACGGACGGGCGCAAGGATCCGGAAAAGATACGCCGGGTGATGGAGTTAGTGTGTGGTTGAAGAGTATATGCAAAACTGTAATAGGAGGAATGACAATGAGTAAAGGACGTTACGGCATTCACGGCGGTCAGTATGTTCCGGAGACGCTGATGAATGAATTGCTCCATCTGGAGGAGCGCTATGAACATTATAAGAAGGATCCGGAATTTCAGCGAGAGCTGCAGACCCTGTTAAATGAATATGCAGGCAGACCGTCTCTGCTGTACTATGCGGAGAAGATGACAAAGGATCTGGGAGGCGCCAGGATCTACCTCAAGAGGGAAGATCTGAACCATACCGGTTCCCACAAGATCAACAATGTGCTGGGCCAGGCGCTGCTGGCCAAAAAGATGGGCAAGACCCGTATCATCGCCGAGACGGGGGCGGGCCAGCACGGTGTGGCCACAGCCACGGCTGCCGCCCTGCTGGGTATGGAGTGCGAGATATACATGGGGGAGGAGGACACCGTCCGCCAGGCGCTGAACGTGTACCGCATGGAGCTTCTGGGAGCGAAGGTACACCCTGTCACCAGCGGTACCCGGACACTGAAAGACGCGGTAAACGCCTGTATGAGGGAGTGGACGAACCGGGTGGAGGACACTCTGTATGTGCTGGGTTCTGTCATGGGGCCCCATCCTTTTCCCATGATTGTGAGGGACTTCCAGAGCGTCATCAGCCGGGAGGCTAGGCAACAGATTCTGGAGAAGGAAGGCCAGCTTCCGGCGGCGGTGGTGGCCTGCGTGGGCGGCGGCAGCAACTCCATGGGTATGTTTTATAATTTTATTGAGGATAAAGATGTGGAACTCATTGGCTGCGAGGCAGCGGGGAAAGGTGTGGACACGGCGTTGACGGCGGCTACCATCGCCACCGGCAGCTTGGGCATTTTCCATGGTATGAAGTCCTATTTCTGCCAGGATGAATATGGACAGATTGCGCCGGTGTACTCCATCTCCGCGGGGCTGGACTATCCCGGCATCGGGCCTGAACATGCCCATCTGCACGACATCGGCAGGGCCCGGTATGTGCCTGTCACTGACGACGAGGCTGTGGACGCCTTTGCCTATATGGCCAGAACAGAGGGGATTATCTGTGCTGTGGAAAGCGCCCACGCAGTGGCGCATGTGAGAAAGATAGCGAAAAACTATAGCCCAGACCAGAGCATTATCATATGCCTCTCGGGCCGCGGGGACAAAGACGTGGCGGCAATCGCCAGATACAGGGGGGTGGATCTTCATGAGTAAACTACAGGATAATCAGATCGGCAAGGTATTTCAGACATCCAATCACAAGGCGTTTATTGCCTTTTTGACGGCGGGAGACCCCACGCCGGACTGCACCGTGAAATACATTCTGGAGATGGAGCGGGCGGGGGCGGATTTAATTGAGATTGGCATTCCCTTTTCCGATCCCACTGCAGAAGGAGTGGTGATTCAGGACGCCAATATTCGGGCACTCCAGGGAGGAATGACCACGGACGGCGCTTTTGATATCGTGAGGCAGGTGCGGGAGCGCTCCCAGATTGCGCTGGCCTTTATGACTTATGCCAATCCGGTGTTTCACTATGGCTGTGAACGGTTTTTTGCCCGGTGTGAGGAACTTTGTGTGGGCGCCATCATTGTTCCCGATCTTCCCTATGAGGAAAAGCAGGAGATGGAGGGAGCGGCAAGGGCCCACAATGTGGCGCTGGTCTCCATGATTGCCCCCACTTCCCGGGAGCGGATTCAGATGATTGCCCGGGAGGCCAGCGGCTTTATCTATGTGGTATCCTCCATGGGGGTAACCGGTGTGCGCAGTGAGATCAGCACCGATCTGGAATCCATGGTGGAGAGTATACGCCAGGTGACGGATGTGCCCTGTGCCATCGGTTTTGGTATCAGCACTCCTAAGCAGGCCAGACATATGGCTCAGGTCTCAGACGGCGCCATCGTGGGCAGCGCTATTGTGAAAATCATTGCCCAGGATGGAGAGCAGGCGGGCCCGGCCATATATGAGTATGTGAAAAGCATGAAAGAGGCCGTGTCCCAGGCGTAAAGGCTTGGGTGCTGAAAAAGTATAGGGTTATAGCGATGTTTTTATGGTATTCATGCTGTCTATATTGAATTGAACAGCGACTTATGGTAAAATTTGAACGATATAAATGCACAGGTCCTGATGGTCTGCGACAGGGAAAACATCGGTTCGGCAAAAGTATCATAAACAATGGGGGGATTCTTGAAAATGAAGTAGTTGTAGACGGCGTGACAGAGCAGCGATATTGGATTGCACTGAATTGACTTCACGGAAAGGAAATTTATGAAAAAATCAATGCCGTTTATTGGCACAATGTGTCTTGTTTTGGGGTTGACCGCTTGTTGGGGCAGTACAGAAAAAGAGACATCAGAGGAATTATCTGTCCAGTCGGCAGAGGAGAAAGAACGGGGTTTCGTCGGAGCGAGTGAGCCAGAAGTTATGGAAAATGACGGTATTCCCTATGGATGTCTGGTGGATTTTGACAAAGACAGCCTTCCCGCAGCCTTTGCCAACGCCATCGAAAGCTATTGCCGTAATGGAACCTTACCAGACGGGCAGAGCGGCCATATTCCCAGCCGTATCTCCTATGCAGTGTACGACATAGACGGGGACGGGCAGGATGAACTGATTATGCAGGACATCCACACTATCACAGCAAGTATGACAGAGCGAATCTACAACTATGAGAACGGCGTTTTTAGGGAGGAACTTTCTGAATATCCCTCCTTGACCTATTACGACAACGGCATGATTTTGGCGGAGTGGTCTCACAATCAGGGCATGGCCGGAGACAGACTCTGGCCTTATACCTTGTACCAATACCATCCGGAGACTGACAGCTATGAGATTCTGGGAGCCGTGGATGCATGGGATCGGGAACGGGCGGACTTTACCAACGATTGGGGTTCGTTCCCGGAAGAAATTGACACTGACGAGGATGGCTGTGTATATTTTCTCTTGCCCTCTGACTGGGAAGGTCAATACAGCCGTGCCAGCATCGTGGACGGCCCGAACCATGAGGAATGGCGGAACCAATATCTGAGAGGGGCTGGAGTTCTGGAAATCCCTTATCAGGAAGTGGAGGTCTTAATGGTTTTTCCCAATGCAGCCGGGTGAAGGTTGATTATTAACTTAAGAGTCTTTCTCAAAGAGACTCCATGCACTGCAGCGGACGAACCATAGAGGAGTAAATATAATGATGATTCGTAAAATGGTCATAACCGATTATGAAGGAATATTTGAATTATGGGAAAATACGGAGGGTATGGGATTGCGAAGCCTTGACGACTCCGTGCAGGGTATTTCCGCCTTTTTAAAAAGAAATCCCACAACGAGTTTTGTCGCATTGGACAATGATGAAATCATTGGCACCATTCTGTGCGGGCATGATGGACGTAGAGGGTATATTTACCATACGGTTGTCAAAGAGAATTGTCGTAGGCGGGGAATTGCAACTAAATTGATAGAATCTGCTGTCTCCGCATTACAAAAGGAAGGAATAACACGGGTCTGTCTGAATGTTATGGAGACAAATGTTTTCGGTAAATCCTTTTGGGAGAGGAGAGGCTGGGAGAAAAAAGATTTTTTGGACTTCTACAGCAAATCCATCACGAACAAGGAAAATACACCGTTGTTTGAAATAAAGTGATATATGACTTGGGGGCAGCCCCCTACAGGAGGAAAATATGATCGTATTAATTACAGGTGCGTCCCACACAGGCAAGACAATGCTTTCACAGAGACTGCTGGAAAAATATAAGTATCCCTATCTTTCCATAGACCACTTGAAGATGGGGCTTATCCGCAGCGGCCAGACAACACTCACTCCCGTAAGCGATGACATGGCACTGACAGATTATCTATGGCCCATTGTACGTGAAATGATAAAGACGGCCATTGAAAATGGGCAGAATCTCATTGTGGAGGGGTGCTATATTCCCTTTGAATGGGAGAAGGATTTTGAGGCGGAGTATTTAAAAGAGATCAAATACTATTGCCTGGTTATGAGTGAGAAATATATTGCGAATCACTTTGAATCCATTAAAAAATTCGCGAATGTTATTGAAGAGCGTTTGGACGATGAGTACTGTACGCCGGAGACGGTGCGCAGGGATAACGCCCAGATGCTGGAGCAGTGCCTTAAATATGGCGCAGAGTATATTTTGATAGATGAAGAGTATCAGGTGGACATCAAGTTGTGATTTGAGGAGGATAATCCATGAGATATTTTCCTATATTACAGGAACTGTTTGAATCTGACACAGTTATCTTTCTGGTTATTGGAATAGCTGTTTCTGTTTTTGCTGGTCTGCGGTTAAAAAACCATAGGAAGTATATTATAGGAACTATTTTGAACGCTGCTGTATATGCAATATGCGAATTGTTATCTAATATACACACAAATTTTATGTTAGAGCTTATTCTACTGTTTGTCGGAACGATTGCAATAGGATGGTGCGTCGGATTTATTATTTGCGCTCTGTTTCGATTGCTTAAAACTTTCAACTATCGCTCAACACAATAGCACAGGCTTGACCTACGCTTAACAACCCCGGCTGAACTCCATTTATGCGGGAAAATGCAGGGATGAGGAACAGAATGTTTGGAAATGAATTTGGCGTGTGGGAACTGACAAGGACAGATACGAGAGGGAGGTTATAAGACTGTGGAGAGTGGAACAGTATACGAACCTGCGGATATTGTAATACATGTGCGTGATAAAGGTATTGTACTGAGGGAGAAATCCCTTGTGGCCTTTCGCCGGGACGATGGTAAAATAGAAGCCTTTGGAACGGAAGCGGAGGGGATGATCGGAAAAGATCCGGAGAATATTGTGGTAATATCTCCCCTTCGACAGGGGATGATAGCGGACTTTATGGTGGCAGAAAAACTCTTCTCCATGCTGCTCATAAAGGCGCTGGGAAAAAGACCGCTGTTAAAGCCTGCCGTCGCCGTATGCGTACCCAAAGGGATCACGGAAGTGGAGAAGAAGGCTATGGATGATGCATTGATCTTGGGGGGCGCAAAAGAAATTCTTTTTGCGGATACTTCTGCAGAAGAATTTATGGATGCATTTTTGGGTAAATCCCCTGATCTGTATCATAAGTATAAAATTATTATTGATATCACTAAAAACGAGCCGGAGCGTTATATCGAAGAACGTCTGCGGGATGTTCTGGCCTATGCCGAACAGGAGCAGATTCCGCCGGAGAGAGTGGGTGCGCTGCTGCGGGAGTTAAGGGGACAGTAGGATTTTAGGAAAAAGTTGCTGGAGGAAAAGCTTATGATTATCGAAAACGAGTTTCCAATTTTAGAGTACAGCACGGAGAGCAGTGCGGTAATCAACCCCACAAAAAGCGAGGAACCATTTCCACGTCTGTGCGTTATGACTTTCTTTAGGGAAGTGCTGGAAGCTTTTTTGAAGAAGTATCCTGGTGAGATCATTGGTACATATTTCTCCGAAATGAAAGAGTTTCCTGCCTACAGGCTCAGATATAAGGAGACGGACATTTGCGTGATTCAGGCCGTGGTGGCTTCCGGCTCCATTGCGATGATGACGGACTGGCTGTATGGAAAGGGCGTAGAGGTATTATTATGCTGTGGGGGCTGCGGCGTACTTGCCGATATTCCGGCGGGCGACATCATGATCCCGGTCCGGGCGCTGAGAGACGAGGGAGCTTCCTACAAATATCTACCGCCAAGCAAATATGTTGAAATACATAAAAAACCGGTGCAAATATTTAAGCAGGCGCTGGAAGATTATGGAATACCATATATTGAATGCACCACATGGACAACGGACGGCTTTTACCGGGAGACAAGGGACATGGTGGAGCACAGGATCAGTCAGGGCTGCCAGACGGTTGAGATGGAATGCGCCACCATGGCTGCGATAGCCCAATTTCGGAACAAGGTATTCGGCCAGCTGCTGTACAGCGGGGACATTCTGGTAGGGACAGAGAAGTATGATAACAGAAATTGGAATGAAAATTTATCGGCGAGAGAGAAAATTTTCCATATAACGCTGGAGGCGTTAATCCGGTTTGAGAATGATGTGGAGAAATAGAGTTGGATATGTTCTGTTTTGCAGGCAGCCGCTTGGAAAGAGGCTGCCTGATTGTGTCTGTCAGCAAAGAATTTTATTCATCAGCATGGGGCAGCAAAAATGCCCGTTCTTCTGCATGAAAATCAGCAAATAAATTTCTCAGTGAAAAGTATAAAAAAATGTAGAAATCTACAACATTTTATGATAGACTTGTAGACAATGTATTTTTATATGGGCGCCGGCGGGAGTTTGTCATTTTTTGTATGGTTTCGCAGGCACTTTTATTTTATATAATTTTCTTATGAAGGAATTGGCACATTTCCGGGCAGTGTGCTGCCAGGGGAAATGCGAAACGAAAATCAGCATGTTGTCTGATTGCGCATTGAACAATATGCGGAACTTAAATTAGGAGGAAACTGCGTTGAGCAACAGTACACAATCTGAACATTTTCTGGAATTTAAGTCTCTGTGCCGTGCCTTTGAGGACGGCTTTGTGGCGGTGAATGATTTTAACCTGACCATAAGACAGGGTGAGTTTGTGACTTTTCTGGGGCCCTCTGGCTGTGGCAAGACCACGACACTGCGGATGCTGGCCGGATTTGATCTGCCCAGCAGCGGCGAGATCCTGCTAAACGGTAATGATATTACCAAGCTGCCGCCCAACGAAAGACCCATCAACACGGTGTTCCAGCGTTATGCCCTGTTTCCTCATCTGAATATTTTCGACAACATTGCCTTTGGGCTCAAGCTAAAGAAGCTGCCCAGGGCAGAGGTGGTCAAAAAGGTGAAAAAGGCTTTGGAGATGGTGGATTTGGAGGGCTTTGAGTCCAGGACAGTGCAGACCCTCTCCGGCGGACAGCAGCAGAGGATTGCCATTGCCAGAGCCATAGTCAACGAGCCCCAGATATTGCTGCTGGATGAACCCCTGGGGGCGCTGGACCTAAAGATGCGCAAGGAGATGCAGCTGGAGCTGAAGAGTATGCATGACAAGCTGGGCATCACCTTTATCTATGTGACCCACGACCAGGAGGAGGCGCTGACCATGTCCGACAAGATTGTGGTTATGTCGGAGGGCAGAATCCAACAGGTGGGCGAGCCGGAGGATATCTACAACGAGCCGAGGAATGCCTTTGTGGCGGACTTTATCGGGGAGAGCAATATCTTTAACGGCATCATGACGGGAAAATACAAGGTGCGTTTCTGCGGTGCGGAGTTCACCTGTGTGGACGATGTGGAGAACGGCGCCATGATCGATGCCGTGCTGCGGCCCGAGGATATCCAGATTACCCCGCCTGGGGAGGGCATTATCCAGGGAAAAGTAACCTCTGTGGTGTTTAAAGGCGTACACTATGAGATCACGGTGCAGTCGGGCAAGAACGAGATCGTGATTCAGTCCACCCGCAAGGCCCAGGTGGGGAACCAGGTGGGACTCACCGTTGACCCGGAGGGCATCCACATTATGATCGCCGAAAACACGGTGAATAAATTCGAGGTGGGTGTAAAGAGCAGTTATCAGCTGGATTTCCTGGACGGGGACTTTGACTTTGATATCACCAGGCTGGTTCCCGGCTCTCATATGACGGACGGAGATACGCTGGTGGATGCCCATGGGGATGAGGTGGACGCGTCAGCCCTGCGGGTCATTGTGTCTATCAAGCCGGAGGATATCGCTATGAGTGACGACGAGGAAGCTGGCGTGGTGAAAGGACATATCATCAACCTGATCTATAAAGGTGACCATTACCGCTACATAGTTCGAACAGACGAGGACGAGGATTTTATTGTGCGAGACGAATATCTGTGGAATATGGACGACTATGTGAGTCTGATTATTCCCAAGGATAAGCTGCAATATGCCCTGAAAAAATAATGGCGGGGCTGGGGCGGTCAGTCCCGTCACTTGACGAAAACTCAATAAATTACGGAGGAAGAGAAATGGGAGTGTTTCGTTTTACCAGAAAACAGCTCTGTATCCCCTATGCGGTGTTTTTGCTCTGCTTTGTGGCGGCGCCGCTTCTGGTTATCATATACTACGCATTCACCAATGGGGAGGGGCAGTTTACTCTGAAAAATCTGACAGGTTTTTTTACCAGCCCCTACACTATAGGCACATTGGCCTACAGCTTTGCCATCGCCGTGGTGACCACCTGTGTGTGCCTGCTGCTGGCATACCCCATTGCCTATATTCTGGCCAGAAGCCAATGGAGGCAGAAGTCGGTTATCGTATTAATGTTTGTCATGCCCATGTGGATCAATTTCACCCTGCGCATCACGGCGCTGAAAGAGATCCTGACCGTGCTCGAGGGGAATCTGGCGTTTCATCCGTTCCTCAACACCATCATCGGCATGACCTATGATTTTCTGCCATTTATGATCCTGCCCATGTATACCACGCTGCTAAAGCTGGACAAAAGCCTGCTGGAGGCGGCGGCGGATCTGGGTGCAGGCCCGGTGCAGGTATTCTGCAAGGTGACACTGCCGCTGTCAGTTCCAGGAATTATCAGCGGCGTGGTCATGGTATTTTTGCCCTCCATGACCAACTATGTAGTGCTGGACATGCTGTACAACAGCACTTATATTATGGGCAGCCTGATTGGCAGCTTCTTCAGCGCCTATGACTGGCATAACGGCTCCATGATCGCCCTGATCCTGCTGCTTATAATCCTGGTTTTTACTCTGATTACGGATCGCTATGCGGAGGAAGACGCCGGGAACAGAGGAGGTGCCCTGCTATGAGAAAGGATTTGACGGGAAAGAATCTGCTTGGAAAAATATGCATCGGTGTGATGCTGTTTTTGCTGTATCTGCCCATTTTGGTGCTGGCTTTTTACAGCTTTACCACCTCCGCAAACATTGGCTCCGTCCACGGTTTTACCATGGATAATTATATCAATCTGTTTTCCAACGAGGAATTGCGGGGGATGATTCTGGGCACGGTGCTGCTGGCATTTGGAGCGGCTTTTCTGGCTACGGCGCTGGGAACTCTGGGCGCTGTGGGCGCTTTCTATGCCAAAAAAGCGGCCAAGGGCTTTGTGGGTGTCATGAACCAGGTGCCGGTGATCAATGCGGATGTGGTGACGGGCTTTTCCGTGTGCATCATGCTGGTGGTAGTGCTGGGCGTTGACAAAAGCACCTTTGTGCCCTTGGTGATCGGCCATGTGGTATTGTGTGCCCCCTTTGTCTACCTGTCGGTGGTGCCTAAGTTAAAGCAGATGGATGCCAGCCTGTATGAGGCGGCCATGGATCTGGGGGCCACGCCCAGGCAGGCGCTGACCAAAGTGGTGCTGCCCCAGATACAGCCAGGCATTGTATCCGGCTTTGCTCTGGCAGTGACCCTGTCACTGGATGATTATTTTATAGCCAGTTACACCAAGCCGGCAACCTTTGACACCATCAGCACTTATGTGGTCAATGCCACCAAGGGCTCCCAGACAGAGATCAAGACGGCGCTGTGGGCGCTGTCCACGCTGATCTTTTTGATTGTGATTTTGGTGGTGGCAGTGATGAATCTGCCGGGCAGAAAGGCAAGTGGGGCGTAGCCCATGCTATGCAGGAGAAAGGGAAGTTTGGATGTTCCACATCCAAATACGTATTAACGCAGTATCGCAGGCCAGCCTGCGATATGCAGGAACAAGGGAAGTTTGAATGTATAACATTCAAATACGTATTAACGCAATAACACGAGCGCAGTCCGTGTTATGCAGGAAAGAGGAAAGATTGAAAAATAAAAAGAGATGGAAGGTCCCTGCCTTTTGCCTGGCCGCAGTTCTGCTGGCCGCATCCCTTGGCGGTTTTCCGCCTGCTCACAGAGGGCTTTACAATGTCCTGGCCAGGGAGGATGTGATCACCCTCCGGGTCTGCAACTGGGAGGAGTATATCGATCTGGGAGACTGGGACGAAGAGGAGAGGATGGAGCTTGACAACGGCGTGGATATCCTGGGCGAGAATGCGTTGTATAAAGAGTTCGAGGACTGGTATTACGAGACTTATGGAAAGAGAGTGCAGGTGGAGTATTCCTGCTTTGGCACCAATGAAGATCTGTACAATCAGCTGACACTGGGAGATACCTATGACCTGGTCTGCCCCTCCGACTACATGATTATGAAGCTGATGGCGGAGGGGGCGCTGGAGCCCTACTCGGAGGCTTTTTTTGACCAGGAGAAGGAAGAAAATTACTATCAAAGGGGGGTATCTCCCTATATTGCGCAGGTTTTTGCAGAGAACCAGATAGACGGGGAGAGCTGGGAGCGCTATGCCGCCGGTTATATGTGGGGGGTGACGGGTGTGCTCTATAACCCGGAGCTGATGACGCAGGAGGAGGCTTCCACCTGGGCGGTGTTTGCCAATCCGGATTTTTACCGGCAGATCACACTCAAGGACAATGTGCGGGACACCTATTTTTCCACGCTGGGCTATCTGCTGCAGGAACGGCTGACGGAGGAAACCTTTATCAATGCCCCTGACTATCATGAGAGACTGGGGGAGTTGATGAATGACGTGTCGCCTGAGACCATCCGCGCGGTGGAAGAGCAGTTGGCAGGCATTATGGGGAATATTTATGCTCTGGAGACGGACAGCGGTAAGGCCGACATGGTGACTGGCAAGATCATCGCCAACTATCAGTGGTCCGGGGATGCGGTATTTGCCATGGATCAGGCGGAGGAAGACGGCGTGTATTTGGAGTTTGCGGTACCTAAGGAGTGTACCAATCTCTGGTTTGACGGCTGGGTCATGCTAAAGAACGGCATCGGCGGCGATCTAGAGAAAAAGCAGGCGGCGGAGGCGTTTGTCAATTTTCTGTCCATACCGGAGAACGCAGTGCGGAATATGTACTATATCGGCTATACTTCCGCCATATCCGGCGGTGAGGACGACACGGTGTTTTCCTATTTGAACTGGTGCTATGGGGCAGAGGAAGATGAGGAGGATACGGTGGCTTATCCCGTGGGTTATTTCTTCAGCGGAGATAACGAGGATGAGGACTATGTGGTTTACACCACCCGGGACCAGGTGGGCAGGCAGCTGTACACTCAGTATCCTTCTCGGGAAGTCATATCCAGGGCGGCAGTCATGTGGTATTTTAACGAGGAGGAAACCCGCAATATCAATCAGATGTGGATCAATATTCGATGTCTGGATGTGCGTGAGATTCCGCTGTGGTGCGTACTGCTTACCCTGTGTGTGCTGGCGGCGGTGGCGGCTGCGGTGATCCTGCACAAGAAAAATCATTATTATGAGTGAAAAACCTGTTGACAAACCCGGGGAGCTTATGTATAATGAAACAGTGTGCGGGAAAAGTCACACGAATATTATGCATAGGAGTCACTATGTTCATTCATTTATCCGATGTGTTTACATCCGAGGGCAAACGTCTGGATGTGAATGCGGAACTTGAGACGACAAGCTTTGACAATGGACGGGAGCGCTTTGAGATTATCTGCAAGTCCCCGGTTTCCATCGTTATCACGCACTTAGAGGCGGGTAAAATCCTGGTGAAGGCCGAACTGCAGCTTACTTTGCAGGCCGCCTGCGACAGGTGCCTGACAGAAGTGCCGGTGCAGCTTAAGCTACACACTGAGCGGATCGTTCTTTCACCGGAACTGGCAGCGGATGCGGAAGAAGCCGATGACCAGGGCTTTGTGGATGGATATGAGTTGGATGTGGAGGCTTTTGTGCATGATATGATTATCGGTAACTGGCCTGCAAAGATTCTGTGCAAGGAAGACTGCAAGGGCATATGCCCTGTATGTGGACAGGATCGAAATGTGAGGGATTGCGGATGCGATAGCTTCGTTCCAGACCCACGGATGGCAGTGATACAGGATATATTCAATGCGAATAAGGAGGTGTAACGATGTCTATTTGTCCTAAGAATAAATCTTCCAGAGGCAGGAGAGATAAGAGAAGAGCGAATTGGAAGATGAGCGCTCCCGCCCTGGTAAAGTGCAGCAAGTGCGGCGCACTGATGATGCCTCACAGAGTATGTAAGGCTTGTGGTTCTTATAATAAGAAGCAGGTTGTAGAGGCTGACTAATGGAATGTTCCATACGATAAAAAAGATTTCTCCGCTTGCGGGGAAGTCTTTTTTGTCATATGGGGATTGGTGCTTGATTTTTGCAGGTCGTTTTAGTATAGTAATAGATGGGTTTTTCTATGTAAAACAATATATGCGGAACTCTTATGAGGAGGAATCAGAAGATGGTCAATGTGGCAGTGGATGCGATGGGCGGGGATAATGCCCCAGTGGAGATTGTCAAGGGCGCCATTGAGGCGTTGAATACAAATAAGGAAATAAAGATTTTTCTGGTAGGCAAGGAGGCTGTCATTAAGGAAGAGCTTGCCAAATATACTTATGATATATCCCAGGTGGAGATTGTACATGCGTCGGAGGTGATTGAGACGGCAGAGCCTCCCGTAATGGCCATCCGCAAGAAGAAGGATTCCTCCATTGTAAAAGCATTGTATATGGTGAAGGAGGGAACCTGTGACGCGTTTGTGTCCTCCGGCAGCACCGGGGCCGTGTTGGTGGGCGGCCAGGTGATTGTAGGGAGAATAGGGGGCGTAGAGAGACCGCCCCTGGCGCCGCTGATTCCCACGGAGAATGGTGTAAGCCTGCTGATTGACTGCGGCGCCAATGTGGATGCACGGTCTTCTCATCTGGTGCAGTTTGCCAAGATGGGATCGATCTACATGG
>CAMWTF010000026.1 GCA_947177105.1 uncultured Lachnospiraceae bacterium
CTTTACATCCGCCCCTTCCGAATAGGACGCCTCCAGCTGCGCAAGTCCGATTCTGAACTCCGCAAAACTCTTTATTTGCTGTAAATGAGGCATCATCATCTTCAGCACCTCATTCAGGCTGATAGGAAAAGGCAGGGAATAGCTTTCCAGCCCCGTGTCAATCATCTCCTGCAGCACGGGAATACACGCCTCACATCTGGTCAAAATATCCTGCGCCGGATAATCGTCGCTCTTTAAAATATAGTTCTCATCGCTCCAGGCAAAAGTGGCATGGGTACTGCCCGTTCTGGCATCCTGAATAATATCCAGCATTTCCGCAAAGACATCCGCATATTCTTTCCCCACCACGGCAACCGAAAGCTCCCTGAGTAAGGTCACATCCGGAATGTCCGGATCAATCAGCATCTGACCGGCACAATATAAGGAGAATACATTTAATATATGGTAAGAATCCATCTCGCTCCAATACTCCGGCTTTACAATGGCATCATAGTTTCGCGCCGTCTGATATACGGAGCGGATGTAATCCATATTGAAATTCATCTGCGCAAGCTGGTCGATTTCCGTTTCACAGGTTCCCCAGGACCAGGTTCCCAGACGACAGCCATAATTTTGGATGGCCGTCCTGAATGTGGTGTACTGGCTTTCCGGATTATCCCTGTATCCCTGCTCATATAATGTAATATTGTTCCCCAGCTCATTGATAAAAACATCTTTGTCGTAAGCATCCACCCAGCAGCTGATACCAAAATCAATGTCCGGGTTCACCGCCCAGAATTTATCTCTCAACATGCCCGCGAAATAGGCGATCTCCTCTGCGGTGGACAGATTTCCGGGATCATAATAGTGTCCAATCACTCTGTCACAGCAATCCGCCAAATCGGCGTAAATTGTATAATATTTTTCAAATGTGGCCATCGCCTCCTCGCTGTTAAAGGCATAGTCCCCATTAGTGTGGTAAACCACCGTATCGTCCACCCATCCGTAGCCCGAAAACGCCGAGCCCCAAACCCACAGCGTAAATTTCATATCCAGAGAGTGGGCCGCCTCGGACATGATCCGGATTTTCTCATGTACCGCCTGCCAGCTGCCCAGCCCCGCCCAGGCCGAGCACATATCCGTCACCTGGATCCCCGTAAATCCGCAGTGTTTCATCATTTTCACATACTCATACAGCTGATCCTCGGTATAATACATCAGGTTGTTCTTCACGCTGACCGCGTTGTCCAGATATATGCCGCGAGCCCAGTTCACATTCCAGAGAGTGACTATCGCCTCCCTCTCTTCCATCCAGGGATCCTGGCCGGCTACATTCGCGGGAACATGGATCTCGGAGTTGACATTGCTGATATGGGCTTCCTCCGTCCCTGCCTTGCTCCAGCCGAGATAGGTGTCAAGGAAGAGATAGACGCCGTCATACAGAGACTCCTTATTCACTGCGGAAATTGTCACCTCTCCGTCCTGAATGGAAATCCTGTTCTCCACATCCAGCTTTCGGTCTATCTCCAGAGTGATGGTATGCTGCGCATTCCCCGGTTTCGACACAACAGGCACAACATCGCCGCCTGTTCTCTGAATGTAACTGCGCAGTTCGTCTCCTGCCTTACGTGAGGCTGACCTCCCGACCACGATAACATAGTCACTGATGTCAATCTCTCCGATGTAGACGGCTTCCTTGCCGTTCTTTGCGGCTGGGATCTCCTCCTTACCGCAGCCGCCAAACAGCAGAAGCATCCCCAAAACCAAAATGCATTGTAAGCCTCTCAACCTCTTCATGAGTTCTTCTCCTTTATCTCACACAGGTATAACCGTCATCCGAGGCAGAAAAACCCACCGCATAGACAACATTTTTCAAAAGAGTGTCATAAAACACGATATTAATGCCGTCTGACACCTTGGCGCAGTCCTGCCGTTCCACAAAGACTCTGCTTGCGCCCTCTGTTCTGAACAGGACAATATCCGCCCCGCTTTGCTCCATGTACCACTCGCCGGTGCCGGACGCGGTCTTCCATGTGACCTCTCCGTTCTCAATCATCCAGATTCCCCCGCCCGTCTCAAATTCCTCTTCAATCCCAATAGGCGCCAGGCGGTCCGCCATATAGTCCGTCTCCCGGAAATAATCCCCGTCAGCCGTTAAAATGACAGTATAATCCGTACAGTATACCGCGAAATCCAAAATATACTGTATATCCGTACTCTGCTGCAATCTCAAATTACTAAACTCATGCGCCCGGGTCGCCAAGTCCCGCTCCCAAAGTTCGTATCTTTTATCTCCACGGTGATCCTCCAGGGCATAATTCTGTGAAATAAATCTTCCCAGAGCGGCCGTCACCTTCTCCGCTCCTTTGTGGTTGACATGCCCCCAGTCCAGGAAATCCTGTTCTGTGTCAAACTTCAGTTCATCGCGCAGATCCACAAAGTTCAAAAAGGGAATCCCTTCCTCTTTGGCAAGCGCCTCCACATAGTTCATGCGCATCTGATCCTGCGTTGTCACGGACATGGGCGCCAGAAAGAGGCAGAGTCCGATTCCCTCCTCTCTGGTCAGTTCTATAATCTTGCGAAGCCACTCCTCCTCCTCCATCTCCATGGTCTCGTCACCTGTATAGAGTTCCCCGTCGTACATCGCCCAGGTGATCGGATTGCTCCTAAGTCCGTCAATCTGCGCGCTGAACCCGATATACAGCGTGTCCGGGCCCGTGAAATCCTGCTTCTGCAGCTCCATGTACCGTGTGTGTATAATCGGCCATTTGGCCAGAAAACTGCTCCTGTCCTCCTCGTCCACAATGTCATTTTCCGTCTGTAAGCTCCCTGACTCCTCATCAATCAGGTCCCTCACCATGCACAGATAATCCGCGGACATGTGGTATGGCAGCGTATTTCTATATAAATTCCCGTCCACACCGTAGCCGTGATAGGTGGCGCCGAACATCTCCAGGCAGACCACCTTGGGCCTTTGGGTTTTCAGCGCTTCCTTCAGCCAATAATAGGACGCCGCGATATCCTGTCCTGAAATGGAAAGGCTGTAGCCCGCAATCCCGTAGTCATCCCACAGCTGGGAGTTGATGACGGAGCAAAAACAGTGACTGCTCCCCAGGAAAAGCGCGTCCACCACATTCTCCTCCAGCCCATAGAAAGTCTCCACGGGAGTCATATATCCCCCCGAACCGTCCTTCCACGACAGCACCTGATAGATACGCCCCAGCACCAGCAGCAGTATCAGACAAAACGCGATTGTGCCGACGCACCTTTTTATAAAATTCTTTTTTCCCGCCCTGTTTTCCAATCGTAGCCTCCATGCCGCCGCGCGGCGACTCAATTATGGATGAAAATGCCGCATTCTCTAAAATTGAAAATAAATAAACTGTGATGATTCAAACGAAATGCCGTATACGCCAAAAACCAATGTGGCGGCGATCAGCGCAATGATAACGCCCCATCTGAACCATACGCACTGCTCCTTCAAAAACCCGGTGATCTCCTGCTTTTTTCTGTACCGAATCAAATCCACCAGGAAAAGAACAGCCAGAGATACTATCAGAATATTAAATTCCGGCCTGTCCAGCCCCAGGGTATAGACCGTTCCGTTGAACAGATTCCAAGGATCCCACTTCGTCGCCAGACGTTTGCAGAACCGAAGAGCATGGGCCACGGAAGGCGCTCTGAAGAAAATCCAGGCTGCGTCTACCAAAACAAAAGTACACACCGCCTGCGCCAGATGAAAGCTGAAACTTTCCTTTTTGGTGTGCAGCGCGTCGTATAGCTTCGCGCGCAGTCCGGCAGTCATATCCCCGATCACCTGATACGCGCCGTGCAGCAGCCCCCACACCACATAGTTCCAGTTCGCCCCGTGCCACAGGCCGCTCACCGCCATGGTTACCATTGTATTAAAGTATTTTCTGGGTTTGGAGCAGCGGCTCCCTCCCAGAGGAATATAGAGATAGTCCCGAAACCAGGTGCTCAAAGAAATGTGCCATCTCTTCCAGAACTCACCGACAGACCTTGCAAAGTAGGGAGTTTCAAAATTCTCCATCAGCTTAAAGCCCATCACACGCGCCGCGCCGATGGCTATCGTGGAGTAGCCCATAAAGTCGCAATAAATCTGGATGCTGAAGCCCACCGCCGCCGTGGCGAGGGCCACCGTTCCGTGCAGATAATAATTTTCAAAAACAGTATCCACCAAAAGCGCCGCACGATCCGCTATCACCATCTTCACAAACAGGCCCCACACCATGAGCGTAAGTCCCCCGGCGACATTCTCGTAATTCCACAGCTTTTTCTTCTCCAGATCGCGCATCTGCCCCAGCAGACTTTCCGACCGCTCAATGGGGCCCGCCACAAGCTGCGGGAAGAAGGAGACAAAGAGCGCGTAGCGCAGAATATTCCTTTCAGGCTCCACTTTTCCCCGATAGACATCCATAGTATAGCCCAGGGCTTGAAAAGTATAGAAGGAAATTCCCACTGGCAGCAGCACATCAAAGCTTCTATCCCAAAGCTGCATGTGGAGCGAAGACAAGACACGATTACAGTTCGCCATAAAGAAATCAAAATATTTAAAGAAAAAGAGGATTCCCAGATTGACGCAAAGACATGCGGCCAAAAAAAACTTCCTCATTGCCGGTTTTTCCACAGCGTAAATCAGCCGGCCGCACAACCACGTAACGACTGTAGAAGTCAGCAGCAAAAACGCGTATTTTGCATTCCAGCACATGTAGAAATAATAGCTGGCCACCAACAGCCAAATATAGCGCACCTTCCTGGGAATAATAAAGTAAATCAGTGTAACCACAGGAAAAAAGATCAAAAAATCTATAGAATTGAACAACATTCGGCGGCTCTCCTAACTAAGTATTACTTGTTTCTCTTTTGCGTCCGGCCGTTTTCTGCCTCAGAATAAGGTCATATTATCATAGTTCTCCCGTTTATGTCAAGGAAATTGAGATTATCGGCGGGGTTCCTGCTGCCCTTTAGTCACAGTTTACCAGACAAAATAATTCTGGTAAACTGCCGTTCAAACATCTTTTATCCCTCCCCATATAATGCCTTTACGCTCTGGCCATCCCGCCTCAAAATCTGCCCTCACTCAGCCCGTTTCAAGAAATCCTTCATACCGTCCTACCGGGCCAGCCTGTCCACGCCCGGCGCCAGCTTCCTCACCGCAAAATATAGTGCCGCTCCCAGGCAGCTCCCGGCAAAATTCAGGATCACATCGCCCACATCCACGCTGCGCCCGATGAAGAGTTGGCATGTCTCAATAAAAACAGGCAGGGCCAGGCTGTGCAGCACCACGGAAAAGATCTTCTGTTTTCTCTTCCACAGCAGCGCCAGGCCAAACCCCCAAGGCATAAACATCACAATATTCCCTACGATATTGACCAGAAAAGCATCCGGGGAAAAGCGCAAAATAAATCCGGCGATGGTCCGAAATGGCGCCAGATTGATTCCCTCACCGCTTTCTATACGCCCGGCGGCGGATCTTGCCATGGCAGCAGGTGTCTGGTATTGTCCCTGTAGGGCCAGCGCCAACAGCCCCGTCATAAATGCCGCAAACCCAGCCTCCGCCCAGGCCCTGGCTGACTTCTCCCGCCATGGCCTGCGCACCGACAGGTAGACAGCCAGGGCCGCAAGCATAATAACCAGTAACTTTAAAGTATACCCAAGCATCTCAATCCCCCTGCATATGGAAAGGCCAATGCGCAAACTCCATATGTCCAATAAATCCCCATTGCACAATCAGACTCCGTGCAATGGGGATCCTGCTTTTTTATTCGCCGCCCAGCCATTTGGCAAAGCGCTCCTGCGCCTTTGCCATCCAGCTTTCTCCCAGGCTGCCCTGAGACTTCAGGCTGATAAAAAATGAATTTATATCCAGGTAGTTCACTCCGCTGTATGTGCTGGGAAGCTTCGTTTCGTCTATCGTTTGTTTCCAGGACTTATATTCGGCAGCGGCCTCCTCATAATAGGTAAGCCTCTTTCCCTCAGAAGTGGTTCCCGAATAACCGTTCAGCTTCTGGTTGATGCGCTGATGCAGTTCTATGAATTTCCTGCCCCAGCCGGTCTCTCCTTTTGCGATGTGTTCATTTAAATCCTGCAATTCTTTGTACAAATCCGGGGCTTTGGCTTTCAGTATATCGCTCTCGCTTACATAATCATCCGGCGCTCCCACCAAAGGCCCTTTCTCGATATGGTAGGTAACCCTGCCGTCCTCCGACACTGTGCCATTCATGCCATATCTGGCAATGGTATCCATGGCGGAGAGAAAGTCCCCGGCGTGCTCCTGATCCAGATAATTCTCCGCCAGATACCTGGCCTCCTCCAGACCAAAGGCTATGGCGTCCCTGCGCTGTTCCTCCGTCATCCCGGACACGTCATGAGGCATCAGATAATTCTTGATAATTCCGTTAGCTGCTTTCACGACCTCCTCAGGCGCGTTCTCCAAACTGCCATAGAGCTTTTCGTTGGTCTGGATGTTGGGAATGATCAGCCTGTGGGTATTTTCCAGCTGAACAATGCTCTGCTCCATCAGTTCCTGTTTCTTGGCCTGATCCGCTTTCTGCTGCTGGTTCTCTTTCCAACTTCCCTCTTTGATCTGTCTCTGCAAATCCTGAGCCAGGGCCTGCAAACCATCCCCGGAAAACTCTACCATCACATTGTCTCCGTACTGGCTGGAAATCTCCTTCATGGCCCGCAGAGCCTCCTCCTTGGACATGGGATCCATGATCTTGTTCCCATGCTCATCGGTGGTTCTGAACTCATATTTCACCAGTGTATCCTTCCTGGGCATGAGACCTTCCCCGCCGGAGCCATAGCTTTTCAGCGGCTCAGAGCCCCTGTAAAACTGGCTGTAGCTTTGTGTGACATTCATTGACATGCCTACATCCTCCTTGATATGCTATTGAAATCCATTTCTCGGCCGCATCCATATATTGCGGGCATCCGCATCGCAATGACGCAGTCCGCCGGCATATGTGCTACAGCCTCATATCATTTTTATCGGCACATTGATGAGAAATTCTTATCTGCATTGCACAATTCGACCAACTTACTTGCAAAGCCTTCAGGAGAAACCAGACATATGCCCTCTCATCTTTTCAAAATCCATACAACACCTGCCGCGGTCCGGCGGGCGGTGTTCTTAAAATGATTTCCCGGATTTTGCTGAAACATTGTGTCAATTCCCTTCTGTGTGCAAAAAGCGGCTATTTCTCTCGTGCGTTCCTGCACTGTTTTCATATAAGGATTCCCGGTCCTGCACTCTCTGTCGCCAAGGGACAGGTATATGTGCGTTATATCGCCTGCGGTCCCATGGGCGGAAATATATTCCCCAAAGCCCGGGAACCAAAGCGATCCGGACATGCTGGCGATTCTCGAAAAAAGCGATGTCTGCCAGGCTGCATATATGGCGAACAGTCCTGCCAGAGAGTAGCCCGCAAGACCTCTCCAGGAAACAGGTCCCAGCAATGCCTCCTCCGCCTTTGGAACAATTTCCTCCGTCAAAAGCCGCAGATATTCATTCGCCCCTCCCGTACAGGGCGGAGCGCCTTCTGAGAGGGGAGGCATCTCCCAGGGGGTCATATCATGGTGCCAGTCCAATCCGCTTATGGTCACAAGGGTGAAGTCCGGGCATTCTGCATCCCGCAGCAGCTGATATACTCTTTCGCCCTCCCCCTCAAAGGTATTCATGTATATTATGGGCTTTTCGGAAGAAGGGCTGGAATATATGGTTATTTCCTTGCCGGACGCACGGAACAGGATTTTATGACAGTCCTCTTTTTTCATCCCCCCAATTTCCTCCCTTCACTCTACCCTATATAAACCTAAAAATCAAGGTTTTCCATAAAGACAAGACATAAGCTATTTTTCAGTCCCTGCTTTATAATAGCATGAATGTTACTATCGACAATGCCATGCCGAAAGTCCGGCGTGGGCGACATATAGTGAATCACTCCGTTTATTTTTTCATCTTTTCTGCGCTCTTCTCCCACTAACCCCATATGCTCAAGTCCTTTCTATATATGAGTTTTGCATATCTCCTGCAAGCACACCACGACCAATGCTCAATATCCGGCCCCTCTGGCGCTTAGATATTGAGCAGGGCGCTTTATATTTTCCTGAGGGGCCTGCTTGTCTCGTAGGACACTCGGTAGGTGCCGGGGCCTAAGTGACAGATTCCCTCCCTCACATCCGCAAACATGGGATTTGAATGATCCGCAAGGGTCATCTCGGTCACAAAAGGCAGCCGCAGTGTGGCGCTGCACCCAAAGGGAACCGTAACGGACAGTTCCACACGGGAGGGTGATGTGAGTTTCCAGGCGCTCTTATAGAGCCCCGAGGGGGAATCGTATTCCGCCTCCATGCTTCTCAGTTCCCAATTGAGGATGGGGGCAAAATCAACCTTTGTAAAGCCTAGTGCCCCGTCCGCAGGGTTGATCCCAGCGCTGTGCCTAAACATCCACTCCGCCACGGAACCGTAGGAATAGTGGTTCAAACTGTTCATACCGATGCCCGAGATAGTCCCGTCAGCCAACAGACTGTTCCAGCGCTCCCACACGGTGGTGGCTCCCAGCTTTACCTCATTGAGCCAGCCGGGGTACTCCTGGTTGAGCAGCAGCTCATAGGCCAGTTCGTCATATCCGTTGTCAGTGAGCACATTGCAGAGCAGGGGCGTTCCCACAAAGCCCGTCTTCAGCTTGTGCCCGCTCTCCTCAAACAGCTTTTCCAGCTGCCTTTTCGTCAGTTCCACATTGTCTGACAGATGATATTTCAGCGTCAGGATCATGGCCGTCTGGGTTCTTATGCAGCAGCGCCCCGTCTGACTGTAATACTCCCTCTTTACCTCCGCAAACTGCTCACGGGAGAGCTTCCTGTACCGCTCCTCCTCTTTCCTGCCCAGAACCGCCGCTGCCTTCGCCACCAACTCCGCGCTGGCCGCATAATATATACTGGCGATAAAGCCCTCATCCGTGGCCCCCATCACCTGCTCCGCCCCTCCTACGGGATTGTCCAGCGCAAGCCAGTCACCGTAGTGGAATACCTCTCGCCAGTGATGATTCTCCCCGTCGAGGGCGGTGATGTAATCCACCCAGGACTTCATGCTCTCAAACTGATCCTCCAGAATGCTCTTGTCACCATAAAAAAGGTACAGATTCCAGGGGATGATGCAGGAGGCATCCCCCCACACGCAGGCGCAGGACTCTATGCCGCAGGACGGCACCACGTCCGGCACTTTCCCTCCCAGCGCGCTCTGCTCCCTGGCCATGTCATAGAGATATTTCGCATAAAAGGCATAGGTATCCTTCAGATAGGTGGCCGTGGGAGAAAACACCTGGGCATCTCCCGTCCAGCCCATGCGCTCGTCCCTCTGGGGGCAATCTGTGGGCACATCCACAAAATTGCCCTGCAGCCCCCACTTCACATTCTCCACAAAACGGTTTACAAGGTTATGACCCGTGTACAGTGTACCCTTGGCCTCGATATCGCTGTAATAGGCCCAGCCCGTGAAATCTTCCTTCTTTAAGTCCTTTACCCCTTCAATCTTTACATAGCGGTATCCATAGAAGGTAAAATGGGGCACTATCAGCTTCTCGTTTCCGTCGCTGGTATAGAAATATTCCGATTTCGCGGAACGCAGGTTCTCATTGTAAAAATTGCCCTGCTGTAATATCTCGCCGGTCTGAATGTGGATCACCGTACCCCTGGGTTCATGGACCCTCAGCGCAAAGATGCCGGTAAACTCCTGTCCCATGTCAAACACCGTCTCCCCCGCCGGGGTGTGAATCAGTTCTATCGGCCGGAAAGTCTCATGCACCGTCACAGGAAGGCTCATGCGCTCCGTCAGCTTTCCCGCCGGCGCCTCGCAAAATACTGCCTGGCTCACGGGCAGGGCCTCCAAGGTGTCATCCTGCCACTCGCCGTCGTACAGGTTGGAAAAGGTAATATTGCTGCGACGCACTTTCCATTCCTCGTCCGTGCCGATTACATCCTCTGTACCGTCCCCGTAGGTCAGGCGCAGTTCCGCGATCAGCTTCCACTCGTTGCCGTAAAAGCCTGTATCTTCCTTGGCAGTAAAGCCGAACCTGGCCTTGTACCAGCCATTGCCCAGAAGGATGGACAAGGTGCCTTTTTTCTGTACCATCTCTGTCACGTCATAGGTCTGGTACTGCACCCACTCCTTATAGTCATTGCTGTAGGGAGTAAGATATTCCTCCCCAATGCGCATCGTCTCTCCGTCCTCCGGAGTATAATAAGCTTCATAAAGACCCAGCCCGCAGATATACAGCCTTGCCCGGACCACTTCTTTTTGGGGTAAAATCTCCCTCTCAAACCAGGGATGCCTTTTGTCCGAAACCACGCCCCTGGCCTGATCGCCGGGGCTGGTCGCCAGGGATCGGCAGCTCACCCATCTTCCGATCCAATCCTCGTCCCGCTTCCCGGTCTCAAACCACTGCACCTCACCTGCGGTTTCTTCCCCGGCGTCGGTCCGCACCGTCACCGTCCAGTAATAGCGGGTGCGGGGCCGCAGATCCACCTCCGCCCTGTAGGCCAGGGGATTCGCCCCGCTGTCAAAACCGGAATCAAACAAAATCTTCTCCAGCTTTTCGTCCGCGGCCACCACAACCCTCGCCGCCTCCTGCCGCGTCCCCGCCGCCTCCGCCACCTTCCATGAGAACACGCACCTTGTCATGCGAAAACCAAGCGGGTTCCTTAAATGGTTTACTTTCAGATCATAAAGTCTCATGTTTTCCTCTCCTTATTTATACTGCGCACCAGCCTCCATGTCACAGCTTTGCCGCGACTCAAATCCGGATGAAAAATACCTTCGGCTCCCTGCCAGTCTATATCACCCCGGAAGTGAAATCCACAAAGGGATACTCTCCCATCTCTTCTTCGATGATCCTGCCGTTTAGATTAAACCAACTCTGGCATTTGTCCAGAATGATGGCATCGCTGGTTATGACATTTTCCAGAGACTCCAATGTGACATCCACATTGTGGATAACTTCCAATTGCAGTTCAAAAGGAAAATCCCCCAGCAGCGTTCCTATCTGTTCTTTCAGCCTCCCGGAGTTGGATACCGGAGAATCCAAGTAGAACACTGCCTTGCCGACACCGCTTTTCTCCAGCATCCTGCCTGTCATCAGGATCGCCTGCGAAGTCTTGTCAATCAGGCGGTATGAACCTCTGAGGGCAGCCAGATCTCGTACGGTTCCATCCATACACCTCAGCAACAGGGAGCCGGACAGGGCGACCTCCAGGGTGATGATTGTGTTAAAGCCGTCAATATGCACCACACAGCCTTCCGGGAGTTCATGGAGTTCCCTATCCTTTCTATTCTCTATGTTCTCCCGGGAAGATACGGCCCTCACCAGCGCCATCCGCTGCCGCTCCGACAGCAGATAGTGGTTTCCCACAAACACGGATGCCCCTTTGATGGGATAGCCCTGGTTCAGCAAATAATACAGATTCTGTGCCGCCCTGTGCAGTTCGGGAACTGCAGCAGCGCCAAATTCTGTCTGATCACTGGGAACATAGCCCCTCTGTACACTCTTGCACATAGTATCCTCCCGCCCTTTATACAGTGGTCTGTACAAACGGGAAATTGGATACCAGTTCCTCGTCCATCTCCATCATGTTCAGTATCCTGCTGGCTGCTCCGGAGGGATGGTTTTTGCCGGATTCCCATGCCTCCACCGTCTTGTCGGAGACCCCCATATAGCCTGCAAACAGTTTCTGGGACAGGCCCGTTCTGTTCCTGATGGCCTTGACCTCCTCGGCCTGATATTCCTTTACAGGCAAAACCGTCACAACGCGCCGGGGAAGCTTCTTCTCCTTAACATCCTCCACAGCCTCTGTCAATCCTGTCATGATACTCTCATACGCTCTGTTCATTGCTCATACCTCCGTCATTATATTTTGTTCCAGTTGATCTATCATTTTTTTAATATTATTCCGTTCCGCGTATGTCAGGTTCTCTTTAACGCTCTTGGGATATACAGTGATCAGGTAAACCGTTTCCAACGGCAGAAAATCTACATAACAGACTCTTGCGCTGCCGCTTTTTCCCCTGTTTTCCAACGCGAAGCGCAGCTTTCGCAGCTTTCCAGTTCCCTGCATGACCACTCCAATCTGCGGGTCACTCATAATTAAAAGTTCCAGACGCCGCAGATCATCATCATTCAATCCCAAATCCTCCCAATTCTTAATAAACTCTCTGGTCTGTATAAAAGTTCTTGTCATTCGTTTTTCCTTTCTCTCATAATACCCTATTCAATAGGGTGTGTCAATACTAAAATTGTATTTTTCAATGAAACTTTTCGACTTCCATTCTGTTATGTATATAGTACACAGTTATCGCTCCGCTATCTGCCGTCTGCAGGGACAGACATCCCACTTTTTCCAGCCGCTCAAGGGTTTCCTTATGGGGATGTCCATAGGAGTTGTCCCGGCCTGCCGAGATCAGGGCCAGCCGAGGGATAACCGCCTGTAAAAAAGCATCCAAGGTGGAATACCGAGAACCATGATGAGCCACCTTGAGCACGTCCAGCCCCGGCAGGGACAGGGTCTCCAGATATGCCGTCAATCCTCTTTCTCCCTCTCCCTCCACATCCCCGGTAAGCAGCACCCGGAAGTCCTTTTCCTCCAGTAGATAGCAGGCGGAACCCGCATTGTTCTCCCCCTCATACCCCGCCTCAGGCCACAGACAGGTCAGCCGGAAATCTCCTTGCTGCCAACCTTTTCCCTGAGAAAGATACTCCACCTTGCAGCCCGCCTCCCGGGCCAGCTGCCGCAATTCCTCCAGCGGCTTTGGCAAAGGCTCCGCCACTTGCGGAAGATACAGCGCCTTAAGCCGTATTCCCTCGCTGTCCAAGAGCAATTCCCTGACAGCGCTTATATGATCCTGGTCTCCATGGGATAGGAAGATTCCGTCTACGGCGCGGACCCCCTGATATTTCAGATAGGGAATCAGCACATACTCCCCCGCCCGGCTGCGGCTGCTGCTCCCTCCGTCAAACAGATAGACCTGACCCTGGGCAGTGCGCACATAGATGCAGTCCCCCTGCCCCACATCCAGCATGGTAAGAGAAAAGCCCCTATCCCAACGCCCTGCAAGAAATACGACTGCCACAGTCAAAAGGAGCAGGCTGATGCCGCCGCCCCAGTTCTGCAAAGCCTTCCCCGCAATACTTTTTGGCTTCACAAGCATTTGAGGGAGTATCCTCTTTTTCACAGGGCTGTGACCTGTTCCTGTCCGGATGATCTCCCCCGGCGCCGGGGATTTCGAAGCGTTTCCATATTTTTTCAGCAAACCGACTGCAGCAGTCAAAATCCCATAGTATCCGGCAATCTGCCATGGCCCGGGACAGCCGGTAATCCACAGATGCCCCGGCAGGCTTTCGACCAGGCGGCATCCCCCTTCATACAGGCCAAATATCCCCATCACTCCCCACTTCACCGGCAGCAGGGCGGGGAAAATCATCAGTATCAACCCTCCTGCCAGCAGCAGGCTCATTAGCGGCAGTACAATCAAATTCAGCAACATGCCATAGACTGGAATCTGATAAAAAAAATAAAGCTGAATGGGCAATGTAGTCAGGGTAATGGACAGACTGGCCAGCAGCCCTCTAAGCAGATTCTGGGGCAGCAATAGCCCCCTGTTGGCCCATTTTGCCCGGGGTGCGCGGGGGTTGGCCCCCCG
>CAMWTF010000027.1 GCA_947177105.1 uncultured Lachnospiraceae bacterium
CCCTGGCTGTGCAGAAACGTGCCCACGGCCCGGCTCTGGTCATAGACCTGCGCAAAGGTCAGGGCCTCTTTGTCATTGGCAAACGCAATTTTGTCCGGCTTTACCGCCACAATCTGATCCAAATAATTCAATACATGATTCTGCATAATTACCTCTATACGCATACCGCAAGCCTGGCCTGCGATATTGCGTTAAACAGTATTTGGATGTAATACATCCAGACTTCTTTCTTGAGATACTGTGTCAGCTATGTTATCAAAGCCTCATATTCCTTCTTCAGGCGCCCGCAGCACAGCACCGCCTTTCTGGCCAGCACCTCCAGCACATCCAAAAAGCCCGGCTTGAGCACGTAATCTCTCTTTATCAGCGAAAGCTCCGTACAGGCCAGCAGTATGACCTGTGCCCCCCGGACAAAAAGACGCCCCGACACCGCTTCAAACAGCGGAAATTCCACGGACTTTCCCGCCTTCACATTTTCATAGATCAGATGCATCACTGCCTTCTGATCCTCTTCGCCCGGCACGATACAGTCAATTCCATGTTCCGCCAGACAGGACTGAAACAGTCGGCTGGCCAGAGTTCCATCCGTTGCCAGGATGCCCACGCAGGCAATTCCTGCCTGCTCCAGATAAAGCACGGTCTCTTCTATCGCGTGGAGGATGGGCACACCCACCTCCGCCTCCAGCTGGTTCTGAAAATAGTGGGCCGTGATGCAGGGAATGGCAAGCATCTCTGCCCCCTGGGCGGCCAGCCCCCGCCCTGCCGCCGCCATCTGCGGCAGGGGGTTGTCTATACTCTGTCCCAGGATATACCGGGTTCGATCCGGTATCTGGGGCTTGCTGTGCAGAATTACCTCCATGTGCTCCTGATCCGTGGCCGCATCGCTCATCTGAACGAGCAGCTGTAAAAAATATGCCGATGCCATGGGGCCCAGTCCCCCAAGCACACCCAATGTTTTCATATGTATAACCCCCTCCAGCGCCATCTTGGGCAATACGGTTTTCTCCCGGATTTCAGTTGATCTCCGGATATGCCGTGGGATCATAGTTATGACTTCTGTAATGGATACTGGAATATTCCATCAGCTGCGCATCCGTCCACATGAAAAAGACCGTGTGATCCGTTCTGGGGGTAGTGTCAAAATGATACCATCCGTCCCCCACATCCACCAGATTCCAGTAATGCTCCCTCTTGGTGGGAATCTTGGCTATATCCATATTTTTTATGCCGGCCCTGGTCAGCAGCGCCTTGGCGGTGCAGGCATACACATAGCAGTCTCCCTGCCTTCTGGCCAGGCCCTCATAGGCCGCTCTGACCCAGTCTCCCTTCTCGGAATGGTTGATATATCCCACATTCCGCCGGATATAGTTATAGATGGCCAGCGCTTTGTCCCAGTCGCTCATCTCCGGGGTGATAATGGATGCCAGCACCGCATCTGCCAGGGCATTCACCTCTTCAATAGTGTGTTCTCTGGCAATGACTGTGAGCTGTACCGTCACGCTGGCAGAGTTGCCTGCTGCGTCCACCGCCGTATAGATAACAGGATACACACCCTCTTTCTGCAGATTCACGCTGTCGGTATCCACCGTCAGCTGCAGTCCTTCCGGACAGTTGTCCTCCACCGTAACATTTTTGCGGTAGGATACACCGTCCCCTATGTAAATCTGCAGATTTTTTGCCCCCTGAATCACCGGTGGCTCCACATCCTCCACCAGCGTGAGCTTCGCCGTTTTCACGGTTTCGTTGCCGCCCTCGTCCGTAAAGACAATCTCCACCTGCTGGGTGCCCGCAAAAGATAAGTCGGGCTCCTCCCGGAAAGCCATCGTCACCACCGTGGCATCCTCCACTCTGGTGACAAAATCCTCCACTGGCCTGGGCAACACCGCAAAGCCTTCGATGTCATGGACTTCTGCCAAAGGAGGAACTGTATCCCTGACATGCAGCATGGAGGTGTAATCCTCCCCGTCCACCCGTATGACCACCGCGTAATCTCCCACCTTGTGATAGTCCAAATCCGCCACCCTGGTGACAAAGCCGCCCTCCACATCTTCCAGCAGAAAGCTCTCCACACTGGGAAAAGCCAGTCCGGCTTCCACCGTCAAGTCCCCTGCTACCGGAGAGACAAGCAGCTCCGACTCCACAATCGTGCGGTTGCCGCCCCTGTCCGTCAGTACCACCCGCACTGTCTGTCGGCCGGCTCTGGCAAAATCCGGCTCCTTCTCATAAGCGATATTAACTGCCGTGGCATCGGAAATATTTTCCACAAAATCCTCCGGCTCACAGCTCTCTCCCAGTTCCAGATATATGGGCACAGCCTGGCCGGCAGGGGCTATGGTGTCCTGTATCACCAGTATGCAGCTGTGGGTAAACCACCCGCTTTTTACTTTCACCCGGTATCTCCCCGGTTCCGTAATGGAAAAGGGCTGGCTGTCCTCCGTGAAAAAGGCAGCCTCGTCCCGATTTTTCAGGAAATCGGAGGGGGTGACCAAAACACCTGCTTCCACCCGGCACAGCTTGTAGGCCAGGCTGTCCACATAGAGCCAGCCGCCCACGGCCAGTATGATAAGCAGCAGAAAGGCCACCCCCGCAAAGATTATCTTTTTCCGCCTGTTCAGTTCTCTCTCGTTTTTCTCCGTCTTCGGCTCACACGTCGTCTGCATCTTGCTTCACTGTCCTATGAATTCCTATTACGGGTACTTTTCTGTACACCAACATCTCGGTTATAGTATCACCGATATGCCATTTTGTCAATTCCTTAATCTTGCCCCTCAGTCCTCTTCCTCCGTCGGATGCCAGGCTTTGCCAAATTTTACATCTTTAAAGAGGGCTGTCAGGCCGGTGATCTGCTTCAGCCGCAGGATCTCATCCTTGTCCATCCCCAGATGCTTGGCGATCCATGCGTCGCTTCGACCCAGTTCGTGGAGTTCCTTCACAATGTTGCTCATCAGTTCCACATTGTGAGTACCTCTGGCACGGTTATGCCGCACCGTGCTGGCCATCCGCTGGTCTATGGGCTTGTCAATGACGGAGACGGGTAGCAGTCCCCCCTCCCGCTCATAGATATCGGGGTGCTCCAACATAACCCGGTAGCGGTGGAAACCGTCTACAATCACATAGATATCCTCCTCATTGTCATGATAGCAAACTACCGGCATGGTATAGCCATCCTCCTTGATGCTCTCATACAAAAGCCGCATCTCCGGCGGCGCTACCTTGTTGGGATTGTAAGTGTTGGCCTTCACCTTGTCTATAGGAACTGATATTACTTGATATACGGGACTCTTATATTCCATACCGCCTCTCCTGTTCTCACCCTATTTCCTCAATACTCTGGTATTTTCGCCGGATGGCGTCTATCTGCCTCTGCTGCTCCCTGGTCAGGCCAAAACCCATAAAACGACAGTTATGGTCATTTTTCAGAATACAGAAACACATACGTTTCCAGCTTGGGATATCCTTGGTGGACTTGATATCATCCGTGTTGTCAGGGATTCTCCCCACAAAAATAATTCGGGATTTCTTGTTCAGGGTATAGTTGGACACCCCGTTGCGCCGGATGGCGTAGCCGCGATCCTGCAGCTCCTGTATGGTTTCCTCGTCCAGCCCGCCTCCGGTCTTGTGCCAGAAAATGATGGAAGTGTTGAATTTTTTGACATAGTTGTTCCGCAGGCGCTTGGGCAGTGTATCCAGCAGAAACCGGGTGTAGGACTCCCAGGTATGTCCTTCGGGAAGAGTCACATTGCGGTAACCCATGGCCCTGGTCTTCCCATAGATGCAGGCAAAATTTGCCCCCCTGACCCTGCCCACCAATTTCACCCAGATCTCCGGGTCTATGACCCTGTATAGGTTCAGGGAATCCTTGGAATAATCGTTAAAAGGAGAGGCCACACGCATCTGTGACACTTTCAGCCCCGCCATGTAGTACAAATCATATAGATGATTATAGTCGTAGTCGAAGAGATAGTTGGCGTGCCACACATCGCTCTGGGACCAGTCATACAGAGGGGAGGCGCACCACACATCCTTGAATTGCTTGCTGATCCAGCACTCTCCGTTATATCCGTATCTCTTGTTCAGAAATCCGCTGTACCTCTGCAGGGACTCCTCTGCCCGCATCCCCAGGAGACACACTGTCTTCCCCTCCCCCTGGATTTCCCTGTACCATCTGCCAAACTGCTTCGCCAGATCTTCCTGATGCATACGGTAGCGATATGTGGTGATGGGATTGTTGTCCAGATTGATCACATATTCCTTGTCCGGCATGGGTCTGACCCAGCTCTCCTTCTTAGTGTCATCCCAGGGATACCAATACATTTCATAGCTGCTGAGAGCCGTCCGGGTGGCCATGGGCAGGCAGACCCAATAGATGTCGGCCTCCTCCCTAATCCGCTCAAAGGTTCGCTCTATGTACTCTGTTGTCACGGTGTACTGGGCCTCAAAATCCTGGTGGAACACGCCTACTTTCCTGTCAGGATAGTATTTTTTCCTGTAGTCCAGCACCAGGTTCAACAACAGGCCGCTGTCCTTTCCCCCCGAAAAGGAGATATAAATATTGTCAAATTCCTCAAAGATCAGCTTCATACGCTGCTGAAAGCTTTCATATACATCGCATTCCTCGTATTCCCTTAACATATCGCTCCCTCTGTCCTTATTTTTCTGTAAACTATGACCATACTCCCGGCAAAAAGCAGCCAGATGGCCATCCGTGCTATGAAAGTTTAGGCTTTCATAGTAAAAAAATAGCACAAACTGCGGAAGATAATTACCAAAATTTTCCAGATACTAAAAAACTTTATCACATATTACGGCAAATTTCAACAAAAAAACAAGGATTCGGATCTGTTCCCGAATCCTTGTTTCTGCATATCTATTTGCCGTGACACCCTCCATGATGCCCGCCGTGGCCTCCGTGACTGCCGCCGTTTCCGCCTCCCGTATAGTCGTCCCTGTTTTCCGTATTGCCGTCTCCGTTTTCCGTATTACCGCCTCCGTCTCCCGTATTACTTCCTCCATGGTTCTTGCTGTGCTCAGTCTCTTCATGCTGCCTGCATCCCTCGATCCGATCCTGGATCTCTCCCATGGACATCCCGTGGCAGTCCTCTACGGTGACGCTTCGGTCATACTCTGTCAGTTCCAGATAAGCCCTGTATTTTCCGAAGGACATCTCATATTGGTGGGCCTCCTCCATACAGTGGCTGTCACTAGTGTAAGTCAATATCCGGTAAGACACCCCTTCATCCAGGGACTCCAGCTCCTCCATTATGACATCCGGGCTGTCGGAGATAATGGTAAATACCAGCGTGGCATTATCCACCAGATACTTTTGATATGCCTCGTCCTCCAACAGACTGCCCACCGCCTGCACATAGGGCTTGTTTTTCAGGGAGAGATGCCTTAGCACATCCCATCCGTCCTCGTTGTATGCCTCTGCCGCCACCACCCTGCCATAGCGGTTGATTCCCAGCTCTATGGACGGGTTTACGTCCATACTGATATAGGAAATGGGCATACCATACAGGCTGTGCCATCCCACACCGAACACAATAAGCAGGCATGCTGCCGCTGTCAGCGCATAAAACGCCCCTCTGCGCCATATTGGGCGTCTGTGTCTGCTGCGCTGCCGCTCCAAATACCGCAGAGTGCCGGCCTTCAATTCCTGGGAGGCTCTGATTCCTTCCATGCTCTCACGAATCCTGTTCATGCCCACTCACCTCCCAACTTTTGACGTAATATCTCCTTAGCCCTGGACAGCCATGTATAGATTGTGTTCTCCTTTTTTCCGAGAATTCCCGCGATCTCCACTGCGGAATATCCCTCATAGTAAAACAGATAGATTACCTCCCTGTATCTCTCCGGCAGCTGTAGCACTGCCTCCAGCACCTCCCGGGAAGTCTCATCCGGTATGCTGCCCTCCTCCAGCACGGATTCCAGCGGGACCCACCTTCTGCGGGACAAGCTGCGCAGCCAGTCCGTGCAGGCGTTTATTGTAACCCGCGCGAACCAAGCCTTCTCATGCTCGTCACACTCGAAGGAACCTTTGTAAAGCATATATTTCATAAACACGTTCTGGAACACATCCTCCGTGTCGTACTCATTTTTTAAATGCACAAGGCAGATCCTCCGCACCATGTCCGCATGTGTTTCCACGGCACGGTTCATATCTTCCGGGCTTCTCAAGGCTTTCCCCTTTCCTGCTTCTGCTTTTATCAGCGATCGTAAAATGCTCTCCGCAATTGCATATTCTGTTTCCCGCAAAAAGGGAGTCCGGACTGAGCCGGACTCCCCTTTGTCTGCAATACCATAGCGATGTCTCCTCAGCGGTGGCAGCCTGACCTGTGTGAGCGCCCGTGGTGGCTCCTGCTATTCCCACCGCAGCCTGCTCCGTACCCGTCATGTCCGGCGCAGCTGCCGCCATACAGACAGATACCATCCTCATCGCAGCATCCATCTCCTACGCACACGCCATCCTGATAGCAGGCCGCATACTCTGTGGCGCTGGTGTTTTTGGAGTGATGCCCACATCTGGCATAGGCCACTTCCGATACGCTTCCCGCCAGCATAGCCGCCGTCAACAGCACTGCCGACACTCTGATAATTCCTTTCATGAACGTGCCCTCCTATTAGAGTTCCGCATCTGCCCTTCCGCCACACCATCTGGTGATGAATGTTTTGCCGCTTTAGGCGTCCAAACATTCATCAGTGTGCCTTCGGGCAGATGCTGTTTTAGAGTTCCGCATCTGCCCTTCCGCCACACCATCTGGTGATGAATGTTTGGGCAGATGCTATTATATATTTTCATAAGGAATACGTTTCTGTAGTTCCAATCCTTTCAGGAAGATAAAAATTTTTATCTTGTCTCCTCCAGATACAGCTGCACCCGGCGCTGGATAATATCCGCCGCCTCATTTGCCTCTTTGCGGCCGTCAAAGAAAGATGCGGTCTCCTCACTCACTATCTGTCTGATCTGTTGCGGGATATAGGGAACAGGCTTACAGCTTTCCACGAAAGCCAGATATTCCTCCAGATATGTGCTGCCGTCGGGCTTTAGCGAAATCTCCCGGATTACTCTGTTCTCCTTGTCGCTGGAACACAGCATGACATATTGTTCCCGCCACTCATTGTAATACACGCAGTCCCTGATCACATCCATCCTGACACACCCACCTCCGGTTTTAAACTGATTGTCATAATCCAGAAGCAGAGAAAAATATTTGCCGATCTCTTCCCGATGCTTAGTCTGAGCATTGACTACCAGATAACCATAGGAGTAACTGTCTACATAATTACCGCTGCCGCTCTCCACTGGGAATCCCACGACATGGCCCCCTTCCCCAAGCCGTTCCCTGGCGAGAGAATACGCGTCAAGACCGCCATAGAGATGGATGAACTCCGCAGCTACCTCCCCCTCCTGCATCAGCCGGAAACGTTCCTCCACAGTCAACTGATCCTCGCTGATTTTTTCGAATGGCCTGGTATCCCCATACTTTTTACACAGCTCCAGAAGACGGATAAACGCCTGACTGTCAAATTGACAGGTTCTCCGCTCCATATCCAGAATGGGAGAATCTCCCAGGTAGAGAAACCGATACAAAAGCGTATACCCGTCGCTGCGGATACCTACCTGATGGAAGGGGCATTCCCAATCTTCCCTTGCCTCCAATACGCCCACCAGTTCTTCCAGGTTCCAGCCATCCTCTCCCCATACCTGTAAGGATGTTCCCAAAGTCTCGAAATGCACCTCCGGCACAAGCCCCACCAGCTGCCCGTTCACGGTGCCCAGTTCCAGTACTCCCGGAATCAATACATCCCTTGTCTCCTGGGAAATCATATCGGACAGGTCACAGAGCATCCCCTTCTCCTGCAAAAGAATCATATCGTCCTGCGTCACAAACAGGATATCCGGCCCCTTCCCCGCCACCATTTCCGCCATAATCCGGTTTCGATAATCCTCCTCATACGCCTGCCTGCTCTCCAACTCCAAAGAGATGGAAATATCGCCGCCGTTCTGGGTGAAAGTTGCGGCCTGCCGCCGGAAATAGTCTATGCCCGCCTCTCCCTGCAGGCTGGACAGCCGTATCTGCTCCCTGTCAGCAGGCTCCTCGTCGGTCAGCACATAGATCGTTCCCTTCCCCTGCCGCAGCCTGCACAGCAGAATTTCCCCCTGATCGTTTTTGATTAGACCGCTGGCCTCCGCACCGGGCTCCACGCCGTTTTCATACAGCTTAAAGAGTTCCTCCCTGCTGTTTTTTTCCACATCCCAGCGCACCAGGCTGTTTCCCCCCACATAGTACAGGATTCCCTCTTCGTCCGCCATCAGACTGTTTACAAAATCGTCCTGCAGCGCTCCCAGGGGGGATTCTCCGTCCTGCACCCCGTCAATCCAGGTCAAAATGGTTGTTTGCTCTACGGTGTCAAAGCGGCACAGAACTATCCTGCCGTCGGACAGCGCAAAGGATTTGACATCCTCCCATGGATCCAGGTTCCAGGGATACCGCCCCTCGGGAAAGGGGTCCTCTACTTCGAGGACATTGCCCTGCAGATCCGTTTTTATCAGAAAAAAGCTATCTTCTTCCCCCGCATCTTTCATTTTCAAAGATAGTTCCTGATCCGCCGTCAAGTCAGCGGAAAAGATACGGCAGCCCTCATGATCCTGCGTCTGAGGCGTAAATACATACCGGGCTGTCTCATCTTCTTCCGTATCATAGACCTGCACACAGAGTCTCGCCGCATTATCCGTCTCCCTAATCTCCACCCGAAGCATATAGATCCGGCCGCCGGCAAACCGATAGCATGTGCTGCCGCCCACATAGCCCTCCTCCGGATCCGCAAAATGCATGGCCCGCACAGCCTTTATGAACAGAGCCTTTCCCGTGGACAGCTCCCCTGCCATAAGCGCTTGCTGTTCCGTGTCTGGTCTGGTGTCCGCTTCGCCAAACCCGTTTTCCTTTCTGCCGCACCCTGTCAGCAGCAGACAAAAAACTGCCAGCAATAAAAGTGTCCTTTTCATGACTGTTATTCCTCCTTGCCAGGAATCGCTCTCCCCTGTCATAGCAAAACATGACCCTAATCCCGGCAGATAGCGGCCGGATGACCATCCATGCTATGAATACTCTGGCTTTCATAGTAAGAATAACATATTCCTTTAAAACCCTTCAATATTCTTAAAGGTTTCTTCTTACAACCTTAAACGAATCTTAATCTTTCCGGCATATCCGCCTGCTACCTCAGGGAACCCGGCAGTTTCAGTGAGTAATCGCATTTCTCCAGCGTAAAGTTTGGATTATAATAGGGATCTCCCTGCTTAGCAGTTCTTTCCATCTCTCCCGGAACCGGACGGCCTCCTGGTCATAGCGGGCCGCATTTTCCCCGTGGAGATCATCCCCCCTGGATTCGGACTCATAGTGGTACAGCTCCGCAAAGGGGGTGAACAGGTTCAGCTTGCCCATCTTGCGCAGCCGCAGGCAGAAATCCACATCATTCAGGGAAACCGCAAATGTTTCATCCAATCCCCCCGCCTGCTCATACAGACTCTTTTTCACCAGCAGACAGGCCCCCGTGACCGCAGACACATTCTGGGCATAGCAAAGCCGTCCCATATAGCCCAGATCCAGATAATTATGTTTATAATGGGTATGTCCGGCAGTGCCATGAGCCCCCATGCCTATGACCACCCCCGCATGTTGGATGGTGCGGTCTTTGTAATACAGCTTGGCCCCCACCGCACCCACATCCTCCCGCTGGGCATACATAAGCAGTTCCTCCATCCAGCCGAAGGTAATCACCTGCGTGTCATTGTTCAGCAGCAGCACATAGTCACCTGTGGCATAGGCTGCGCCCAGATTGTTGATCCGGGAATAGTTGAAATCTCCCTCATAGGTCACCACCTTGATCCGCTCCCCCGCCTTCCCGGCTTCTGCCGCTGTCATGACACCTTTGTCATAAGGCTTGTCCACGGAGACCCTCTGCCTATTTTCCTCCAGGGCTTTTTCATAATCATACCCCAGCAACTGCGTGTAATAGTCTCTGATCTCCCGAGAAACGCTGCCATTCTCCACAATGACCAGTTCGTAGTTGTCATAGGTGGAACGATCCATAATGGAATCCACACAGCGCTTCAGATCATCCCTGTGATCCTTATTGGGGATAATGATGGATATCCGTGGGTTGCCTTCCACCTGGTACCGGATGCGGAATATGGTGGGAAAGGCCCTTGTGCTGCTGATCTGGAAATTCCTAAACCCATGCTTCTCCAGGTGATCCGCCACGGCCCGCTTGGCCGCCTCCACTGCGTAGGGTTTAGCCTCGATATCCGAAGCCACGCTGCCCTCATGGCTTCTCCAGTAATACAAAAGCTTGGGGATATGGTGTACTTTCCGGGCCCGGTCCGTGAGACGCAGGATCATGTCGTGGTCCTGGCTGCCGTCCAGGCTGGTGCGGAACAGCTCCGCATCCTCCTCCAGAAGCCGGCGGGCAAAGACGCTGAAATGAGTGATATAATTGTTCCCGCACAAGGTATCCGGCGCGTAATCGGGCTTAAAATGCATGTTCAGCAGATTGTCCAGGCTGCCGTCCTTAAAGGTGGATTCGTCACAGTAGAGAAAATCCGCCCCCGTCTTGTTGATTGCCTTGACATATTCGTACAGAGCGCAGGGGTGCAGCACATCGTCATGGTCAAACAGACCGATATACTCCCCGGTGGCCAGCAGGTAGCATTGATTGGTATTCCCCGCAATGCCTTCGTTCCTCTCCAGCTTGTGATAGACGATCCGCCCTCCCGCCTGGGAGCCGTACTCCCGGCAGATCCGTCCCACATAATCGTGCTCCCCGTCGGAGCCGTCCGCCAGACAAAGCTCCCAGTTTTCATAGGTCTGGTTGAGGACGGACTCTATCATATCCCGCAAAAATTCCTCCGGTGTGTTCCACAGGGGCACTAAAATACTGATCTTGACCATCCGGGGAAAAGCCGTCTCCCTCTGGATGCGGGCCTACTCATGTTCAGGGAAAATGGCCGTCCCAAACTGCAGGCTGGCCTGCCGCTCCCTCTTCTTGTACCGCAGTTTTTTCACCAGATCCCTTGGATGCAGTACCCGCCTTGCCCGGGTGGCCTGCCGCATACAAAAGTGGATGGCCCTGCGGAAGGGCTTGCTCATTTTCCAAAAGGCGCTGCTATGGATGAAATCCAGCTTGGCCTGCAGCACATCCCGCTCGCCCTCCAACTGTGCCAGACGATCCGCCAGATAAGCGCAGCGCTCCTTCTCTTTCTCATAGGCTTCTCTATAATCGATATCCGTCATGTATTGTACTTCCCCCCTACCAAGAGCTCCGCGTCTGTCCACATGGTCAGCCTGCGCCGCCCGATTCTGCTGCGGGCCTGGAAACCTATCCTATAGATGCCCTCCGGCACAATGCCCGGTCGCAGCGTCACATAAAAGCCGCACAAGGCCACATTGGGCTGCTCCTGCATACCGCACTCGGCCTCCCGGCTGTACCTCTCCTCCAAAAGGATGGCGCAGACTCTCTCTTCCCCCTGCCCCTGCAAGAGCAGATATCTGTCATAACACGCATTGTTATCCCACTTTACCACCGCATATCCCCGCAGACAGAGCGCCTCCTGTTTTGCGTCCTGGGAAAATCCCACCACACAAGCCAGATTTTCCGGCTCCTGCTCCGGGCAGTCCGCCAGCCGCTGACACCGGGACGCAAGCTGCGGTTTTGACCGGGTATCCAGATAGTTTTCATAAATATGCATATCCCCCAGCTCCATGCATAAAGGCTCCGGATAATAGGGGTCATAATCTAAGTATTGGCGGTGTCTGTGATACAGGGTCTGCTTCTCCTGGCTCAGCCGCTGCATTTTCTCCCTGGTCAGATCGCTCCCCCGGCTCAGGGACTCATGGTGGTAGGCATGGAAACGGTTCAGCACCACATTGTGCCACCCGGTCTCCCGCAGCCGGAAACACAGATCCACATCGTTGTAGGCCACCTGCAAATCCTCCCTGAATCCTCCCGTCTGCAGGAACCGATCCCGCTGTACCATCAGACAGGCTCCCGTAACGGCCAGCACATTGCGATCCAGGCTGCCATAGCCATAGTCCTCCTCCTGCCCGTCCTGGGTAAACTGCAGCTTATGCACCGGTCCGCCGGGCAGATTGGCAATGCCTGCGTGCTGAATCTTCGTGGAGTCCGGATAATAGAGCTTCAGCCCCACCGCTCCCACATAGGACCGTGACGCCCGCTGGGCCATGGCCTCCAGCCAGCCGTCCGCACAAACCGTGATATCGTCGTTGAGGAAAAGCAGTATCTGCCCTGTGGCTTCCCCGGCGCCCAGGTTGCACATCCTGGAAAAATTAAAGGGCATGGGTTCGTAGATATATTTCATCCCCCGGGTTATCTTCTCTATTTCCGCCCTGTTCTCAGGGCTGCTCCCGTTGTCCACCACCAGGATCTCCAACTGATAAAGCTCTTTTTCCCTTTCGTCGCCCATCCCGGCGTCAGCCCTGCACATTTCCTCCTGACATTTCCGCAGAGAATCCAGACATTGTCCCAGCGCCGTGGGATTATCCTTTGAGGGGATGATAACGGATATAGAGCGGTTCTGCCGCTCCTGTTTCCACTCCTGCCCCGGCCCGTCAATTTCATCCTCACACCAGTACTCTTTCTGCACATCGGCCTGGGCCGCATCATAGTCCATATGAAACAGCATCCCCGGCAGACGGGCTATGGCATCACATCCCTGGCGAAAGCCCCCCGCCAGTTCCAAAAGCTGTTGAACCAGCCGCCGCACCTGCGAGGTCTCCCCAAAGTACACCACGCCGTCACTGCTTCGGGGCCAAACCTTTGGGGACAGCTTTTCCGCCAGTTCCCGGCGCAGGGCCACCACGCTGCCCAGATAGTAACTGGACAGCCAGGTGTCAGGAGACCATTCCGGCCTAAAACAGGGACTGCACCGATGCTCTCCCGTCACATCCAAAGCATCCTCGTCCCCGTACAGCATCAGGGTTTCCGCATGTTCCTTAAAATGATCCGCTATCAGGGAATAAGCCTCCGGATCCATATAGCCATCCTTTTGCAGAATCAGCCATATCCCCTGTTCCCGCAGCATGGCAAGTCCCTGCGG
>CAMWTF010000028.1 GCA_947177105.1 uncultured Lachnospiraceae bacterium
GTCTGTCATTGAACCTGTAGTTCAACATACCTCCCTCTGTCAAAATTCATACCGATAGGCCCACAGGTTTTTGATCTGCGGGATCAACTCCTCCACATCCCAGGTTTTTTCACTGTTATTTTTGCTGTTGGGGTCGCAAACTTTCACTTTGCCGTACGCATCCACGCCGGACAGCACGATAAAATGTCCCGTGGTGGTAAAATCCCCCGGCCGCATGGCACATATAATGGGATTGCCGCCCGCCAGCCATGTCAGGATATGATCCCCGTCAAAGACAATGTCCTGTGCAGTCAGCCCCAAATCCGCCGCCCCTGTTGTCATCAGATCCCAGGCCGTGCCTGCCCCCTTCACATAATATCCCTCCCGCTCCGCATACCGGGCCATGGCGAGAGGATCCCACTGTGTATCGCCGCTGAGGCCGCACCAGACCATGGACAGACATGTGGGACCACATCCCGTTATGGCTATCATGTCACTGCCGTAAGTCTCATATCCCCAGCGCTCATCCCACTGAAGAAAGAGCGGTATGGTTCCCTGTGTCACTTCCCCCGACAGATCGATCTCAGGATGCTTGTCCTTGTTCTGAAAATAGTCCAGTACAAACTGCTCCGCCTCCGGGTTCAGTTCCAGCAGCTCCAGCAGGCTCTCCGGGTATTCCTGGCCTGTCTGTCCATGGTTTTGCCCCAAAATTTGTCCCTCGGCCTGGCCGCTGAGTTGTTCTCCTCCCTGACCGCAGCTCCATCCTGTCAAAATCAGGCCGTTTGCCCAGTCATGCCATATCACAAAGGCAATTATCAGTCCCGCCATCACCGTTATCATACAGATGCAATAGGCCCTCTGGATACGCCTCAGCCGCTGTCTTCTCCGGGCCATCTGTATTCTATATCTTCTCTGCTGCTCCGCATTCATTCCTACTATCCCTCCTTGACTCATCAATGAGTATAACAGAAGGAGGGAGATTTGTTCTTCAAAATATCCTTGTAAAATTCTTGTGAATTTATTACAAATTGTTTGGACTTGCCTCTCTGTGGCATCTTGGCATACTACTCCGATTTCGTCCATATTTTAGTATCTGTAAAAAACCAGTTGTCAAGAAATCATTTTTTCTTCGAGCATATACTCCTATTTTGATTTACTTAAAAACCCGCTACAATAAAATCGTCAACCGCAAACAAGCTAAGGAAAATCAGGAGTTTACGCATGAATTTCGGAGAAAAGCTATATAATCTGCGCACAAAACAGGGTGTCTTCCAGAAGGAATTGGCCGCATATCTTCATGTATCCATCAGCGCCATCTCCAGCTATGAAAACAACGTCCATTTCCCGGATCTTAAAACGCTGGGGAAAATTGCGCAATTTTTTCACGTGTCGGCAGACTATCTTCTGGGCCGCACTGAATTTGTTGCTCCCATTGAGGATATGGACCGGGAACTCATGAACCAGTATACCGTTGAAGACATCATGAACACGATCATTGAACTGCCGTTGGAACGCCGTCAGGATTTAGTCGAATACATCAATTTACTGAAATCGTCCGATGCCCCAAAGGACGCACAGCAGGATTAAATGTGAGACCCCCTCTCTCATGATTTTTCCGCCTTGAAAGGCTTTTACGGCGGTGGGAGATGTCTGAACATCTCTCGCCGCCTGCTGATTCTATAGAACGTCCCTGTCATACAGTATCCCCAGATCCAGCCGCACTTCCTTGCGCTCCAGGTCCCGGTTCTGGTAACAACAGGAATCAAAACCAATCAGAGTAAAGCCCTCCTGCAAATAAAAAGCGATAGCCCCCACATTGCAGGACTGGGTCTCCAGAATCAGCGCACGCCGCCCCTCCCGCAGGACCTGCTCTTTTGCCAGAGCCATCAATGCATGGGCAATACCCTGCCTGCGGTAGTCCTCATGCACCCACAGCTCCGTCACCATCAAACGGTTGGACCACTCCTCGGGGCAGGTCTCAATGCAGGCGATCATCTCGCCATCCTGCACAACGCCCCAGGCATATGCCTTCTCCCAATGTTCCTGATACAGTTTGTCAGGGAAGTCATATTCCTCCGGGGTATGAGTCACCGGCTCCCCAAAGGGCTTTTTCTCCAGCATCACCTGAAAACCGCCCTTGGTCCGTTCAATCACCACATCATAGTATTCCGTTGTGGTATACCTCATAGGGATGGACGTACCCTGCCACCTTTCCTTGGGCAAAGGAACAATTTCATAGACAATATTTTTCTCAGTTAGTTGACTCATAATTTTTCTCCGTTGCCTTTCCCTTTCTATAAACCTCCCGAGCATTATTTTTGCGTATAATAAAAGCCGCAGCAATATGCCACGGCCATATATACACTATTCATTGAAATCAGAATCTGCATAATAAAATCCTCGGGGTAATCGCATCTTACTTTTCTTAGTTTGGCTATGCTCTGGAAGCTGCTGCTCGCAGGCTGTTCTGTAGCGGCTGTTTTTATGATATTCACGGCAGGCTTCGCAATCCCCATGCCTGAAACATTTTATCCGTTTGCATGGACAAGACGCCACCGGTTATACCTCAAAGTCCAGACAGCTTCTGACTGCTGTAAAGGGTCTGACCTTGCCGTCCGCTACAGCCACATGCTCAGGATGAATTGCATAGCCCTTAAGCGCTGCCTCATCCGTAAAAGTGGAATCCAGCATCAAATCCGCATTGGAACTGGGCAGCCCCTCCGTATACACCCTGATCTCCAGCAGTCCGGGAATTAACCCTGCCAGGCCCTCTAACCCGGCCTTGATCTCAGCCTTTACCGCCTTCTTCTCCCCGGCGGACAACTCATCCTTTAACGTCCATAAAATAATGTGCTTTACCATACTCTTCCCTCCTGATTTAAGTTCCGGGAATATGCTGTTTATCCAATCAACACCGTCTTCCCTTCAAAGGCAAACCCATAGCAGCGAATCCGCTCCCTGGAGATACCATGTTCCATCAGCTTTGCCGCATAACGCTTTTCCTCAATCTGGCGCAGAGCTGCTGTTACCGTCTCTTCCAGATTGCCTTCCCTTCGTTTATTCCTGACCTTGAATTCCAGCACAATCGCATCATCCGTATCCGGGTTCTTCGGCTCCAGCACCACATCATACCTGCCAAAGCCACTCTCCTGATTGGATAAAATAATATATCTGTTTTGTAAGTCAACCAAGAGTCCCAACACAAAACCGTGGTAAAAACGCTCGGGTTCCTCTTTGGAGGGTTCTCTTCCCGTGTCAAAATAGCTGAATGTGCTAAATGCCACACGATTCATATACTCATTCATGGCGTCTAAGTCGTCCTGAAGCATGGCCTTAATGAAATCATTGTAATCCACCTGCGCGCATTTGAACCAGCCACGCACCATATGGTTGAACATACGCTCCACTTCATAATTGGTAAGAGTCAGTTCATATTGGACTTCCTCCCCTCTTTCCAGCAATTCCTCTCTGTCATAGCTAAAGACCTTCAGATAACCGCTTGCCACAAGCAGGCTCCAGATCGCAGACTCATTGTGGTCCAGCTGGTTATAGACAATCTGTTCGTCAATGGGCGTCCGTATCCTGCCACCCCGGAGCAATATTTCAAACTGCTCTTTGATTCTGCGGTTTCCCTCCCTCAGCAGCTTACCCACCAGGCTGTTGGAACTGGTGTTGGCCCAGTAGGTGGAAAACTTTCCCTTATCTATAAAATTTAATATAGACCAGGGATTGTAAATATCCTTATGTTCCCCAAAAATGAAACCATCATACCACCATTTTACTTGTTCTTTCTCTTCGGAAAGGCAACATTCCTCTAAGGCAGCAAACACTTCCTCTTCTGTAAAGCCAAAAGCTGTTGCATATTTATTTGATGTAGTAGTTACTACATCCAGATTATTCAAATCAGAGAAAATAGATTCCTTGCTAATTCTGGTAATGCCTGTCATAATCGCCCGCTCCAGCCAGGGATTAGTCTTAAACGCAGAGTTAAACATGCTTCTGGTAAAGCCCATCATTTCCCCCCAATACCCGTCTACATAAGCCTCCTGCATGGGGGTATCATATTCATCCAGCAGAATGATAACCTTTTTTCCATAATATCGATACATGTAGTCACACAATTTATAAATTGCAAGCGTGGCCACTATCTCCGGCATGTCTGCTCGGACAGAGTCAAAGAATTCCCTGTCTGCCGCAGCCATCCAGTCACATTCCCGCAGAAAACAGTTTTTCGTATACAAATCCGTAATCAATTGACAGATTCTGCCCTTTGCGGCCTGATAGTTTCTCTCTTTCACATTGGCAAAGGACAAACTGATCACCGGATAAGTACCCTGCAATTCCCTGTATTTTTCCTCTTTCCAGATATTCAGCCCCTGAAACACACCTCCGAAATTTGCATAATTCACAGAGAAAAATTGCTCCATCATGCTCATATTTAAGGTCTTCCCAAAGCGGCGAGGGCGGGTGATCAGTGTGACACTGTCCTCGCTTTCCCACCACTCCTTGATAAAAGAAGTTTTATCAATATAAAAACAATTTTTCCTTATCAGATCGCCGAAGTCCTGCAGCCCTATTGCCACCGTTCTTGCCATAAACACCTCCCAAAACCGTTCCGCGTTCTTTGCTGTTACATTCAGTATAACTGCTTTTGTGCAAAAATACAATTCCCTTCCAATGCCTACTCTCCCATCTCCGCCAGTTCCGTCTCCGTCTCCAACATGCGCTCCAGCAGACTCTCCTGATTCTTCTCCTCCGCGTCTATGACTTCCTGCAGCTCCATCAACTTGGTGTAGTCGCTGCCCAAAGCCGGGTCCGCCAGCTGCATCTGTAACTCTGCCAGCCTGCTCTCGCTCCCGGCCAACTGGCGCTCATACTTCTCCAGCTGGCTTTTCAGGCGGGAGCGGATCTTCCCCGGGTTATAATAGGTCTTTTTGTCGAACACATCCGACAACGTTGGAGCAGCTTTGCCCGCCGTCTGTCCGGCCCGGGCTTGGCTGTCATCTCCCATCTGTCCGGTCCGGCCTTTGCCTCCCACGCCTTTCGTCCCTGCGGTTCCAGCATTGTTTGCCGCCGCTCCTCTGCCGCCCACCAGGCCGTCTGCCTCTTTCTGTTTCTGGGCCAGATAATCCTCATAGCCCATCTTGTACTGATACACACCCTCCTGAGAAAACTCCAGTATCCCCGTGGCAATCCGGCTGATAAAATATCGGTCGTGAGACACAAACAATACCGTGCCTGTATACTCCTTCAGCATCTGCTCCAGGGCCTCCTTGCCGATAATATCCATGTGATTGGTGGGCTCGTCCAGAATCAGCAGATTGGGCCTGGTCTGCAGCATCTTACACAGGGACAGGCGCACCTTTTCCCCACCGGAAAGCTGCCCCATGAGTTTCATCACATCCTCACCGGAGAACAGGAAACCTCCCAGGGCGCTGCGCACCTCCTCCCGCACATAGCGGGGATATGCCTCCCAAAAGTTATCCAGCACTGTCTGCCGGGGATCCGCATCGTCCAGCACTGCCTTCTGCTGGTCAAAATACCCCCACTCCACATTCTGTCCGAATTTATACTCTCCGCCCAGAGCGGGCAATTCCCCAATCAAGGTTCTCAGCAGGGTAGATTTTCCCTTGCCGTTCTCCCCGATGATGGCAAGCCGCTCCTTTTTTTGCAGCAAAAAGCTCACCTTCTCCAGTTCATGGTCATACCCGATGGACAACTCCCTGGCCTGCACCACATTGGTGTAACTCTCGATTCGGGGCTCATACCTGGCATGGAATGCCTTGGTGTCAAAGCGCCTGGGCTTTTCAATCTTGACCATATGCTCGATCACCATGCGCTTGGATCGGGTGGCCGCCACCTTGCTGGGGGTGTTTTTCCACTTTTCAATCCATTCCGTCAGCCTCTGGATCTCCTTCTGCTGCTCCTCATAGTCCTTTTCCTGTTTGACCAGGTCCTCTTCCTTCTGCTTCATAAAGGCAGAGTAATTGCCCACATAGCGTTTGATCCTGTGGTACTCTATCTCGTAAGTCACATCAATCACCTTGTCCAGAAACATCCGGTCATGGGATACGATGATCACCGCCTTGTCATAGGTTTTCAGATAGCCCTCCAGCCATTCGATGGTGGGCAGATCCAGATGGTTGGTGGGCTCGTCTAACAGCATGATGTCCGGCCTTCCCAGCAAAAGTTTGATAAATGCCACTTTGGTCTGCTGTCCTCCCGAAAAGCTGCCGATTGGACGGCATAGGTCCTCCAAGGCAAAGCCGAAACGTTGGAACATAATCTCCATATCCTGCCGCCAGGAATAGCCCCGCAGAGCCTCCATCTTCCGCTGCAGACTGTCATACCTTCCAAGGAGTTGTTTATCATCCGACGATTCCTTCATCTGCTCCTCCAGTTCGTTCATCTGCTTTTCGCAGGCAAAGACCGGAGCAAATACCTTCTTGATCTCCTCCTCCACCGTGATCTCCTTGTCCTCGAAGTTCACCTGACGCAGGAAACCGATCTCCTGTTTTCCCGCCATGGTGATGCCGCACTCCTCGTCGCTGTCCAGATTGTTCATCTGGATGTCTCCTACGATAAGCTTCAGCAGTGTGGTCTTTCCGCAGCCATTGCGGCCCACAATGGCTATTTTCTCCCTGTCGTGTACCTCAAAATTCACATCCTCCAATATGGTATCCGCCCCGTATTGCACCAGGGCATGTCTTATCTGGTATCTCATGATAATATCCCACAATTCCTTTCTTATTTAAAGTTCCGCTTAAAATTCCACCGTCACCTGAGCAATACCCTTTTCTATCGTCTTACGGCCTTCACTGCCCAACGCAGCTTTGTAGAACGCGCCCTCCCATTGGCTCTGCACTCCTCCGGGTCCAGCCGCAGATCTATTTTCCTCAAAGGTTTTCGGATGGGTGCCCGAGTACCGTTTTCTCCGCTTATGCTCTTCCATCATCTGCTCCAATCTTCACTTTGGCTGACATACTGAGGTTTTACCAGTTCTCCATATATAAAAATATGGCCACTCACATTATACTAGGCTTTTCCCAATATATCTACAACTTTTCAGAAAATCTGTCGGGAAATCCAGCTGAAAACGGCCAGGATGCCTGACTTTCATATCCCGCAAAAATAAGTATATTAATAGAAATTTGGGTGTCGCACATCCAAATATGTATCAACACAATAGCATAAGTACACCCCGTGTCATACAGGTAGAGGAAAATTTGCAGAAGAACTTCACATCCTATAAAGTAAAGTAATGCAACAGAGTAAAAAGATTCTATAATTCTATAGCACAGCGTTAAATTGAACAACAAACAGAAACACTGTATGATGCAGCCGTTTGCCTCTAACCTATTTTATCTTTCAAATCTTCCACATCCGATTCCAGCTTTCTTACCTTAAGCGCCAACATTTCAACTTCATTACTTGGCTTCATGGCTTTATGCAAATTTCTCGAAAGATCAAGATGTCCTTCCGCTACTCGCTGGATATTGACACGAATTTCATTTTCAATTACCATCTCTACTCGCAAAACTTTATGCTTAAGCAGTCCTATGTCCTGTTTCATGTCAGTCATATCACGTTTCATGTCAGTCATATCACGTTTCATGTCAGTCATATCACGTTTCATGTCAGTCATGTCCGCTAACAGCAGATCCAATTTTTCACTATCTGTCATATATACTACCCCCTTTAATTAAAAAAAGCTAAAAACCTTTAATACACTGAGGTTTTTAGCAATTTTCCACAGTATAATGCTGGTGGTGGGACTTGAACCCACACAAGGTTGCCCTCGGCAGATTTTGAGTCTGCTGCGTCTGCCATTCCGCCACACCAGCAAATTGTGCGATTCCCTGTAACAAAATTATTCTACCACATAAAACCAAATTTGACAAGTGAAATTTTAAAGAATTCTCCTGACCCAAAATAATCCGGTTATCTCCCACACCTTTACCTGTAACAAGCAGCAGACAGATGTCTCTTCCTGGCAAGACCTGGGCGCTATGCTCCAGGTACGTCCTCAGTATGCCAAATCACTTACTGGCTGTTGTCCAATAGGAAGCCGCATATACGTCAAACTATTGCACAGATACAATGCCGTGGCCAGAGCGGCAATCAGAAAAACAGCCGGTATGGCCCAGCGCCACAGAACATCCTGTTTTTTGCGGGCCTCCCCTATAGCCCATGCGGCAGGAATCGTAAGAAGCATGTTTGCCAGCATCCAGAATATACCTGGTGTCTCCAACAGACCAGCCAAACGCAAAAACGGCATTCCCAATCTCTGCACATAATCCCAGGGAAAATACTTCAGAGATGCCAGTGTCAATAAACCTGTTACCGCCAGCAGCCCCCTTATCGTCTTATGCATCTTTCCGCCGTCTCCGATCCAGTACATCCATATCATCAGCAAAAACGCACCGGCAAGCGCCAATCCCAGCCCCGGCATGTCCGGACGGTAAGTCCAGTTAGTCATAAAAGCACCAATTGTATACCCATTTCCCATAATGCTGCCCATGGGCAGATTCCATACCTGCATACCGCCTTTTATCAGATACCTTGCCATATATATAATTACCGGCATGGACAAAACCGCCCCCGCCGCCAGCAATAGCAGACTGGCCGGCCAGCGTTCCCAGAGCAGCAGATATACCCCTGCGCATACACCTATGATCACCCCCCACCTTGCATCTGCATACCAGATGCCCGCATAGGCAAGAGTCAATATGCTGCCCCACACCACCTTTCTGCCCTGTCCCAAGCGCAGCCGGGCAAGTCCGCCCACAAGCAGCGGCATCAACATCCAAACCAGAGACTGCCCCAGGTCAGCCTTGTCAAAACAGATATATATGCGGTATGGGCAGCTCATATAAAATAAGACACCGTATAACACCGTTATCCTATTTTCAAAAAAGGCACTCATCATCCAGTAAGCAGCCCCCATAGTAACTGCCCCGATCATAGCGGTAAAGATACAGTAGGACATCTGCTCTCCCACTCCCAGTATCTGCAATACCACCGCAGGGAAAAGCCATATCCCGTTGTCAAAAGCCGCGCCTTGACCGGCGAAGGCCGTGGTTAACTCTGGGGACGGGAACCACAAAACAGAGCCTCCGGCAAGACTTTCCCGCATCTCCCGCATTCTTTCAAGCCACATGACGCTGTCTCCCCCCTCCATCACATAGCCGCAGAAGACAGGAGCCGATGTAAAAGCAAAAATCAGAATGTACAGAATCATGCATAATTTTTTTATCTGCTTGTTATCCACGAGAAACTTTCCCTACCTTTCTATATCGCCTGGTCAAACCAATTCCCAACCACAACAGGACAGTCACGCCCGATATTCCCTCCGCCACCCGGAACAGGATAAATCCCTTGTAAGACACCCGGATATTTCCTGCATAACCTGAAGGAACGGCAATACGCAGATCGCCATGGGCCCCTCTATTCTCTGTAATATATGGAACTGCCGTCTCTCCGTCTGCGTCTAGTCCATATCCTCTATAGCCTGTCAGCGGCAGTTCCATATATAATTCCTGTGACGAGCGATTCTCCACATGAAGATTAATTGTCAGTCCCCTCTTATCATAATCTTCCCATAGCAGCCCCTCATCCGCTGCCGGGTCATGGTACTGCATCTGCGAAACATCCATCCCCTGGAGCAGATACTCTCCGTTGACCACACTGACATTTCCCATATTTTCAGCGGTATACAGTCTAAGCGAACCATGGTCATAAGAAATCTCATTGACATGAAAAAGCGTTGCCCACAGAGCAATCACAGCGATTGCAATCACACTTCCCGCCCTGACAATACCCGCCGTCTGCATTTCCCAATGAGCGCTCTCCTCTTTAAGCCACGGCACTAAAAATGCCGCTGTAAATGAAGTGAACAATGTCGCGATAGTCAAAAGACGGGTAGGAAACTGTATAGCCGTTGCCAGCAGTCCTATTCCTGGTATCCGTGCCATCATGTCCCAGGGGAAATATCTGGTACTCAAAAGCAGGCATAGTACCCCCAGCAGAGTCCCCCATTTCATTGCTTTATCATATGGGTTTCCTGCGCTTTTTCCTCTGCGGCAGAGCCTGACAGCGAGATAACACACCAGGACAGCCCATAGAGCCGCGCCTATTTGAATCGGTTCACAGTTGTACATCTCCGTCTGTCCCGCCCCCGCATAAGGGTACATCTGCAGAATTCCGGCCACTCTTGTTCCCATATGTTGAATGTCCTGTGTGACAATATCGCTCAGCGCATATTTATCTACGGAAAGCATTTTCAGCAGCGGAATCCAGAACCATGCGTTCACCAGCAAAAATACACCTGCTGCTTTGACCAGTTCACGCAGAGTTTCTTTTCGGAATGTTTTCCGCCACATCACCAGCGCCGCCAGAACCAGCGCTACAACTGTCATCTCACAGGTCAGTATATGAGACTGCAGGATGCCGCTAAGACCTACAATCAACGGCACTTTTGCTCTCACATAATCCTGCTTCTTCTCATCCTGTGTGTAAACGCAATAAAATCCGCAGATCACCATCGGCAGAAACATCATCCCAAGGTATTCTCCCACTGCGTTGCGATTATAAAAATTATAGATATGATAGGGCGCCAATTCATAAAGCACACTGCCCATCAGTGCGCCGCAGCGGTTCCCCGTGCAGCGGTAAAAGGAACGGTAAGCGATGACTGCCGTCCCCGCCAGCACCGCCAATACAAAAAATTTGTACGCGTCCATCAGTGAGAAACCAAGCAGGCGCAGCAGGGCCGGAAAGATTAAGAACAAATCCCCATAGAAGCTGGATACGGCATAGCCATGTCCATACAGCCAATATTCCTGCACCCTGACCGGAAACTGCCCGCCGTGCAGCAAGGTCTCTTTTAACCCTTCTATTCGTAATAGATGAAATGCACCGTCCGCCCCCATACTCATATAATCTGCACAATATGGCAGATACGCCAGCAGAACACTCAGCGCCAAAATTCCTGCCACCATTCCCTGCTCTATGGAAATAGTACCCTTCAACAGCTTATCCCGCAGCCAGATCAGCAGATTAATTCCCGTTTCCGCCAGCAGAAGAATAAACGCCAGCATTCGCCAACCCTCGCTTGTTCTGTACAGTTCAATTCTCTCCACCGGCTGGCCCGTCTCTTCTATATAGCTGCAGATCACATAAGCGCTGTCCACCCTGTCAACTACATACGCCTCTATATCTATCTCCCGCCGATGAGCACGGACAAAGGCGCCATTGCACCGCAGCGCCTGAAAACTACTCTCCGTAGTCCCCACAGTAGGATACAACATGCCCTCGTGATCTTTGCACTGCAGCCGCAGCCGATATACCCCCGGACGCAGAGTAAACAAATCACTGCGATAATAGTTACCGTTCTCGTCCGTATGCCGCTGTTGCGCTATGGCATCCGCATCTGCGGAAAAGATCAGTTCCTCCGGTTGAAAGCATAATAATACGCATATAATCACAACTAGCAGTTCTATGCCCAGCAGCAGTCTGTGTCTGCTTATAAATTCCCGCATTTTTTCTTCTCCTATTAGGGTTTACATATCCCCTGACTGCCTTTTCGGCGGCTTACACATACTACCAGAAAACTCAGTAATGTCATATAGCTGACAGCCTCCGCCGCACGCCAATACCATGGACTAATAAATCTGACAGTAACCTGCGCGTTAAGACCTGCCGGTATGATAACCCTGACCACATTATTGTCCCCTTTGCATACAGTCAGCGGCGCTCTTTCCTCCCCTGCGTATGCCTGATACCCGTAGTAGTGCAGCAGCGGAAGTTCCACATATCCTTCAGAGCCGCTGACATTGCTGCACCTGAAATCTGCTCGCAGCGCTCCCTTCGCATACTCCTCTATCAAAACCTCTCCGCCTGCAACGGGAGCATGATATAGCAATGTTTCCTCCTGTGTGCCCTGCACCAGGTATTCCGCTCCCGAAATATACCCTTTCCCCATCCCCTCTTCATTAAACAAGGTAAGCGGATTGTGGCTCATGATCACATGGTCATCCAGATACAGACCGGAAGTGGCAATTCCCGTCAGCACACACAACATGCCCACAAAATAAAGCATTTTCTGTTTGCTTTCCCAAAAATAATACAGACAACAGCAGCAAAGCAGAACAAGAAAAGTACTTGCCCAGCCCAGAAAGCGGTTCGGGAACTGTAGACTGCTGACCAGCGAGGCCGCCAGACGGCCGCTGTTTTGGATTTTATCCCAGGGAAAAGACTCAAGACTCATACACATAAGCAGCGCGCCAAAGCCAAAGGAGAGCCTGCCTATATTATATATCCGCCCATCCATCTCTTTAAGTCTGCCGAAAAACCACAGTCCCCCAAAGACCAGAAAGCCCAATACCAGAATAAAGCCCACTCCCAGCGCATGGGAATGCCGCATGCCTAATTCCCCAATCACAGCATTGTCCCCAAGCCGCCACCAATTAAACAACAGCTGCGCCAAATACAAGCCTCTCTCCTGAATCGGCCTGGCCCACACATGCTTGATATGCAAGTCCTCCCGAATATAATAATCGAGAAAAGGAACCAGAAACCAAAGGCTCAAAAGCAAAGCTGCGCCGGCGCCCTTGCATAATTCCCAAAAAGTCTCTTTTCGGAATATTTTTCTGATGAACACAATACATAGCAACAGCGTCAAAAACGCTGTTATTTCGCAGCTGAGTACATGTGTCTGAAGAAGTCCCGCATATCCAAAGGCCAGCGGAACCCAGCTGCTGCGGTATGCTTTTTCATGCACATCCTCCGTGAACACACGCCAAAAACCATAGACAACCAGCGGCATAAATGTAACAGCGCTGCCCTCCCCCACCGCGGATGTGATCACAAGCTTATAGATTCGGAACACAGACAGCGTATATAGAGCGCTGCCTGCCACCCCTATATACTTATTGCCAAATATCCGTGAAAAAGAGTAATAGGAAATCCATACGGTCAGCGCGTTTAGCGCTATGACATAGCAATTATAGGAGAAGGTCACAGGGAAACCTATGATCCGCAGCAGGGCCGGGAACAGCAGCAAGTGCCGCAA
>CAMWTF010000029.1 GCA_947177105.1 uncultured Lachnospiraceae bacterium
TGTAAACCGTTTGTCTTGTGTAAACTCCGGGTCCCGGGTTACCCTTATACACCCAAACGTTTGGTTCCTGGGCTATGCACCGGCTGTGTTGGAGGCATCATTGGGCACCGCAATCTTGGCCCCGTTCGTTATCTCCTCCAGAGAACTGTGAGCGGAAGAATATATGCCGGCAGGAACTGTGGGGATGGGACTGATGGGCATCAGACTGCCGCTGTTGTTTGCATTAAAGTTCTCTGCGTAGGCGGTGTGCTGTTCCACATTTACATCCACTTCCCCGTCATTCAAAGCGATATCCGCCGTCAACAGATCGGAAAAGTCCACGCCCTTGAGAGTATAGCCCTGTTTTTCCAGAATCGGCACAATGGCGGCTTCAAACAGTTCTGTATAGGGTCCCTGGGATTTGCCATAGACAATCTCCGTCTTGGAGGCGGCATTGTCCTCCCCGGAGCTTTGGTTTCCCGGATCCTGGCTTTCTTGACTGCGGTTCTCTGCTCCCCGGCTCCCTGTCTCTTTATTCCCGCAGGCCGCCAGACTCAGCATAAATGCAGTCAATAGTAACATCTTTCCAAATACTTTTTTCATAATCTCTCTCCTCTCCCTTATAAGATATCTCAGGCGATTGCAAAACTCCCCTTCCAATAACAGGGACTGGTCAATATTTACAAAACCCGTTCCATTTACCTGCCGCTCACCGGTGTTCCCGCAGCTTCCGTGAAATTCTGTTGCCCGCAATCTGAAGCAATTGCACCAATAATACCAGAATAACCACCGTAAAAACCATCAGCGGGGTATTCATCTTTTCATAACCATAGGTAAGAGCCAGATCACCGATACCGCCGCCGCCGCAGTAGCCGGCCATTGCGGATGCCCCCAAAAGACCTATGGTTCCGGTTGTCATTGCCAGAACCACGGAGCCCAGTGTCTCCGGCACCAGAAAATAGCGAATCACCTGCCAGTTGGATGCCCCCATGGCCTGCGCTGCCTCAAGGATTCCGGGCGGAACCTCCAACAGACTGTTTTCCATGAGCCGGGCCAGGTAAGGACTGATGTAGACTACCAGCGGAACCAGCGCCGCCCTGCTGCCGATGGTGGTTCCCATAATCGCCCGGGTCAGCGGCATGATGGTCACAAGCAAAATGATAAACGGAATACTTCTCACCACATTGATATAGAAGTTCACTACCTGATATAAAATCCTGTTTTCTGTCAGGCCGCCTTTCCGGCAGAGCACCAATACCAGCGCCATCAAAAAGCCCACTATAGTGCCCGCCAGCAGAGAACAGCCCACCATATACAAAGTCTGGCCTCCGTTGAGGAGCAGCCGTTCCACGGACACCTTGAAGATTTTCATTTCCAGAAATTCTTCCATTATGAGGTCACCACCCTTTCCCGCAAGACACCTGCCTGGTCAATTTTTGCCTCGGCCTCCTCCAGCCGATCATCCTCCCCGATCAGCTGCAAGATAAAAATACACATAACGCTGTTCTCCAGTTCCTGGACCGTAGCCCCAAGGATATTGACCTCAACACCATCTATATGGCAGATCTCCGAGATCACAGGTTTTTTGACGTTGCTTCCCACAAATTTCAGTCGATCCACCCAGTAATTTCTTCGCTCCGAGTACAGCAGTTCCGTTATGCTCTCTGGAATCTGGTCACGGATGACCGTCCTAACAAATTCCTGTGTGACCGTCGCCTGGGGACGGCTGAATACCCCCATCACACTCCCCTGTTCCACCACCCTTCCCTCTTCCATGACCGCCACTCTGTTGCAGATCATCTGGATCACCTGCATCTGATGGGTGATCAGCAGGATAGTGACTCCCATCTCCCGGTTGATGCGCTTCAGCAGCTGCAATATGGATTCCGTGGTTTTGGGATCAAGGGCGCTGGTGGCTTCGTCACACAGAAGAATGGATGGCGCCGTGACCAATGCCCTGGCAATCCCGACTCTCTGCTTCTGTCCCCCGGAAAGCTGACTGACATAGGCATCCCTGCGATCCTCCAACTCCACAAACTGCAATACCTCATGTACTCGTTTTGTGATCCGCTCTTTGTCCGCTCTCTCCAGAATCAGCGGAATTGCTACATTCTGGAAGACGGTCTTTGACTCCAGCAGATTGAACTGCTGAAATACTATGCCTATTTTCCGGCGGACTTTCCGCAGCTGGGCCGCAGTGAGATCAGTCAGTTCCTGGCCGTCCACCACTACCCTGCCGCTGTTCGGTTTTTCCAGACGGTTGACCATACGGATCAGAGTGGACTTGCCTGCACCCGAGAAGCCGATAATGCCGTATATATCGCCTTTTTCCACATGTATGGAAACATCCTGCAGGGCTTTTACAACTTTTCTGCGGTCTGAAAAGCTTTTGTTGATATTTTCAAGTCGAATCATGTATCATCCCTCGTTTTGTTTTAACAAACCCTCATGAATGCCGCATGCGTATCTGCCTGTATTGGACACCTGACAGCAAATTTGGGCATAAAAAAACCGGGTTCCCTAAAAATCCCCGGATAGCATGATATATCTTACCTCTGCCCCAAGTGCATTATCCCAATGCACTACAAGAAATGTCGAAGCATTCGGCCATATCATCTATCCGAATTTCCTGCATTCGACAGCAACACATGTTATTGTAAAAGCTTCTGTTATTGATAACCATTGTTCTTACCTCTCCTTTTGATTGTTTTCCTGTTTGGAATATGGCAATATTAACACTATTTACCTACTATGTCAATAGGTTTATTTGAATTATTTAAAATTTCTTCTGCGCTGTTGCCTGCAAAAATATAATCCAGGCTGCCACATATCTGTGAAAGCCTGGATCTCCAAGTATAAATATGTCAAACAGAATAACAAAACATGGATTTTCCCAAGGTACACCTGCGTCTCTCTTATGACGCATACACAGTCTGCCCCAGGTGTCTAAGGTAACTTGTAAATTTTGCGAACAATTTGTGTAAAATTATTAAATAACTATAAATCTGTGGATATTCTCAAAAAGAACGTGCTATCATTAAAAATATCAATCCGTTAGCCAATTGTGAAACATTCTATGCAAGTGACAAGTTTGGAAGTTTCACTTCCAAATACGCATTAACGCAGTATCGCAGGCTCGGCCTGCGATATGCAGAAACTTCCAAATACGCATTAACGCAATAACACGGGCACAGCCCGCGTTATGCAGGGAAGAGGTAAGTTTGGAACTAATGTTCCAAATATCAACTGATACAATATCACAGGCGAAACCTGTGGTATCCATAAAGAGATGCGTTTTGTAATCGCTAAATCAACCCATAATAGTAAGAGGAGAATCAGGCCATGGGATCATTTGTGGAATTTCAGGATGTGAGCAAAATATATCAGACTGGAGAAGTATCCATACAGGCGCTGCATGATGTGAATTTCCAGATAGAGTGTGGGGAGTTCTGCGTCATTGTGGGAGCCTCCGGAGCAGGCAAAACTACCATATTAAATATCCTGGGGGGCATGGATACCCTGACGGGCGGCAAAGTATATCTGGATGGAGAAGAGATTTCCGCCTACAATAAAAAGGAACTCACCAAATACCGAAGGTTCGATGTGGGATTTGTGTTTCAGTTTTACAACCTGGTGCCCAACCTGACGGCGCTGGAGAATGTGGAACTGGCGGCGCAGATCTGCACGGATCCGCTGGACGCGGCGCAGGTCCTGGGAGAAGTGGGCTTGGGAGATCGGATGAAGAACTTCCCGGCCCAGCTCTCCGGCGGAGAACAACAGCGGGTGGCCATCGCCCGGGCACTGGCCAAGAACCCCAAACTGCTGCTGTGTGACGAGCCCACGGGAGCTCTGGACTACAACACGGGAAAGGCCGTGTTAAAGCTCCTGCAGGATACCTGTAGGGACAAGGGCAAGACCGTCATCGTCATCACCCACAACCAGGCGCTCACCGCCATGGCCGACCGCATTATCACTGTCAAAAGCGGCACCATCGTCAGCATGGTGAAGAATGAGCAGATTATAAAAGTGGAAGATATTGAGTGGTAAGTTTGAATGTATAACATTCAAATACTGATTGGTGCAATATCGCAGGCGAAGCCGGAGTTTGGCCAAGCAAAACTCCAGATATGCATGTAGAGGTAAGTTTAAACTCACGTTTTAACTGCCGATTAACGCAGCAGCGCAGACACGGCTTGCGATGTAATGCCCCCTATTGGTCTGGCAGTTGAACTTTACAATTATGTACATCGGGTTATAACAGAAATGGAGCGTCTATATGAAATCCATGATGAGTAAAACAACATTGCGGGAAATCCGGCAGAGCCTGGGGCGCTATCTTGCCATCTACGCCATCGTTGCGCTGGGCGTGGGTTTTTTTGCGGGCCTAAAGGTCACAAAGACAGTGATGGTGGAATCCGCCAACGAGTATTTGCAGGAACACCAACTGTTTGACTACCGGCTGTTGTCCACCCTTGGCTTTGAGGAAGAGGACGTGCTGGCCCTGAGCCGTAAGGAGCATGTCCGTGCCGCGGAAGGCGCGGTGGAGGCGGATATTCTGTATGTGAGCGAGGAAGGCAACGAGGGTGTCCTCAAGGCCCATTCTCTGCTCAAGAATATCAATGGCCTGAAAATCCTGGCCGGAAGAATGCCTGAGACTGCTGCAGAGTGCGTTGTGGATGCCAACCGCTATGGGAAAGATGCTCTGGGGAGCAAAATCACTCTCTCCGAAGATAATGCGCCGGAGGATCTGGACAACTTTACCTACTGGGAATATACCATCGTGGGCATTGCCCAGGCATCCGCCTATATTCAGTTTGAGCGCGGCAACACTTCTCTCGGGAACGGCCGGGTGGACGGCTTCATGTATTTGCTCCCGGAAGGGTTCCAAACAGATTATTACACGGAAATCTATGTAAAATTTGACATGGACGAACGGATCTTTTCGTCGGATTATGATGCCTATATGGCGGAGCGGGAGACCCAGTGGAAACAATATTGCCAGGAACAGGGAGAGCGGAGATATCTGGCCGTGACGGCGGAGGCAGAGTCAAAGCTGGCAAACGCAAGGGAAGAACTTGAGGCAGAGAAGGCAGACGCGGAAAAGGAACTGGCCGACGGGGAGAGGGAACTGCTGGAGGCAGAAGCAGAGATCGCTGATGGGGAGGCGCAGCTGGCCCAGGGAGAAGCGCAATTGGCGGACCACAGGGCCCAAATTCGGCAGGAGGAAAAAAAGCTGGCAGACGCAAGGGAAGCCCTGGATCAGCAGAAGGCACAGCTGGACAATATGGAGCAGGCCCTGGCCGGGCAGAACTATTCCGCTCTAGTCTCTGCCCAATCCATATCCGCCGGGCAGAATAATTCTGCGCAGGAATATTCCAGCCAGGATCTCCTCCTATTGGATTACTCACAACAGCTTCAGACGGCAAGGCAACAGCTGACCCAGGCCGAGGAGCAGATCACAGACGGCGAGGCCGCTCTGGAGACGGCCAAAAAACAGCTTGCCGAGGCCGAAGCGGAGTTGGAAGAAAACCGCCGGACCCTGACCAAGGCCCGGGAGGATCTGGCCCAGGGCTGGGAAGATTACCGCCAGGCCCGGGGGGAATTTGAGGAGCAGATCGCCCAGGCGGAGCAGGAAATTGCGGACGCCGAGGCAGACATAGCCGCCATTAAAAAACCCGACACCTATGTGCTGGGCAGGGATACCAATGTGGGCTATACCCTCTTTGAAAAAGACTCCAGTATCGTGGAAGGAATCGCCAATGTATTTCCTGTTTTCTTCTTCCTGGTGGCGGCGTTGGTATGCATGACCACCATGAACCGCATGGTGGAGGAACAACGCACTCAGATCGGTGTGCTGAAGGCGCTGGGCTACGGCAATGACAAGATTATGGGAAAGTATCTGTTTTACTCCGGCAGCGCAGCCCTGGGAGGCTGTGTGACAGGGTATTTCCTGGGCATCTTTTTGTTTCCCTGGGTGATCTGGCAGGCTTACGGCATGATGTACCGGCTGGGGGATATTGTGTTTGTATTTGACTGGGTGACGGCCCTTCTCTGCCTTGCGGCCTCCCTGCTCTGCTCCATGGGTACAACCTGGCTGTCCTGCAGGCATGAACTGAGGACTTCGGCGGCGGGTCTAATGCGCCCCAAGGCGCCCAAAGCGGGAAAAAGAATACTGCTTGAGCGTATAAACTTTATCTGGACCCGGCTGAAATTCCTGCACAAGGTGTCCGTCCGCAATATTGTCAGGTACAAAAAGAGGCTGTTTATGATGGTCATGGGCATCAGCGGCTGCACAGCCCTGCTGGTAACCGGCTTCGGTATAAGGGACTCCGTGACCAGCATTGCCAACCAGCAATATGAGGAGATACAGACTTATCAGCTGAATATTACCCTGGACGAACAGGCCGGGGAGGCGCCTACGCAGCTGGAGGCCCTGGGCGGAGAATACACCTATGCCTTTGAGACGGCTTTGAATCTGGAGACTGCGGACGGGATAAAATCCGTCAATCTGATTATTGCGGAAAACCCACAGCAGTTTGAGGAATATATAGACCTGCATACTTCCTCCGGGGAAAGAATCGCCTATCCTGGCCCCGGAGAAATTGTAATTTGCAACAAGCTGGCAGAGCGGTATCACATCAATGTAGGGGATACAATACGTCTTTACGACGAAGACAGGCAGGCGGTTTCCGCGGTTGTAAGCGGCATCTGCGAAAACTATATTTACAACTATGTCTACATGGACAGGGAGACTTACGAGAAGACGATGGGCGGGATCACCTTCAGGAACCTCTATGTAAATCTTCCGGAGGATGTGGATGTATATGAGATCAGCGCTGCCGCGATGAATATGGAAAGTGTGGCTTCCGTACAGGTAAGCTCAGACATGCTGGCGCGCTTTTCCAGCATGATGAGCAGTATGAACTATATTGTGTTTGTGGTCATCGGCTGTGCGGCCGCGCTGGCCTTTATCGTGCTTTACAACCTGAACAACATCAACATCACGGAGCGCATACGGGAGATTGCCACCATCAAGGTGCTGGGCTTTTACCGGAACGAGACCTCCTCCTACGTATTCCGGGAGAACACGGTTCTCACAGCCATGGGCTGCGGCCTGGGGCTTATATTGGGAAAGCTGCTCCACTTCTATGTGATGTACCAGGTGGACATAGACATGATCTCCTTTGATGTGCATATAAAAACCATCAGCTATCTTTTGAGCATACTGCTCACCTTTGCCTTCACATGGATTGTCAACCGGATCATGGCGGGCAAACTGGACCGGATCAATATGGCGGAGTCGCTGAAGTCAGTGGATTAAGTACAGGAGCCGATCAGCACCTCTTTGCCCTCAAAGGCAAAACCATAACTGCGGATATGCTCTCTGGGGATGCCGCGCCGGGTTAATCCTGCCGCGTATTGTTTGTCCTCAATCTGGCGCAGGGCGGCCTCCACCGTCTCTTCCAGGCTCTCTTCCTTTCTCCTGCTCCGGACTTTGAACTCCAGGATAATGGCATTATCCACGCCCGGGCTCTTGGGCTCCAGCACCACATCATACCTGCCAAAACCGCTCTCCTGGTTGGAGGAAATAAGGTATCTGTCCTGCAAGTCTATCATAAGCCCCAGCACAAAACCATGATAAAAACGCTCCGGCTCCTCTCGGGACGGCTCCCTCCCCGTGTCAAAATAGCTGAAGGTACTAAGCGCCACACGGTTCATATATTCATTCATAGCCTCCAGATCGTCCTGCAGCATAGCCTTGATAAAGTTATTGTAGGCTGTCTCCGCCGGCGCAAACCAGTCATGGATCATGCCGCAGAACATCTGTCTTACTTCCAGATTAGTCAGCGCCAGTTCGTATTTTGGCTGCGTTCCCACCGGAATATCCTGAAAATTTTCATAGGAGAGCACCTTCAGATATCCGCTGGCCATAAGCAGGCTCCAAACCGCCCTCTCATTTCCGTCCAACTGGCTGTACACAATCTGCTCGTCAATAACCGACCGGATACTTTCCCCGCGCAGCAAAACCTCAAACTGCTCTTTCAGCCCATTGTTCCCCTCCCGCAGAAGCTTTCCCACCAAGCTGTTGGAACTGGTGTTGGCCCAGTAGGGGGCGTATTTTCCCGTATCCAGAAAATTCAAAATAGACCAGGGATTATAAATATCTTTATGCCCCCCAAAAATAAAGCCGTCATACCACAATTTCACCTGAGCTTGTTCACCCGAAAGGCCGCACTCATCCAAGGCCGCAAAAACTTCCTCCTCTGTGAAGCCAAAAGAAGTGTTATATTCATCAGAAGTAGTAGTCACCACATTTAAATTATTCAGATCAGAGAAGATGGATTCCGCAGCTTCCGAAGAAGCTGCATAACACTGGGTGATCCCTGTCATAATTGCCCGTTCCAGCCATGGATTGGTCTTAAAAGCGTCGTTAAACATGCTTCTCATAAAACCCACCAACTCATTCCAGAATCCGCCCACATAGGCTTCCTGCATGGGGGTGTCGTATTCATCCAGCAGGATAATGACCTTTTTCCCATAATAACGGTAAAGAAAGCTGCATAATTTCTGGATGGCCATGGCCGCCACCACCTCCGACATGCCCGCCCGGACGCTGTCAAAAAACTCCCTGTCTGCCGCAGTCATCCAGTCGCATTCTCTCAGGAAATGATTCTGTATATATAAATCTGTGATCAGCCAGCACATCTTCTCCTTTACATCCGGGTAATTTCTCTCTTTCACATTGGCAAAGGACAGGCTGATCACCGGATAAGTACCCTGCAATTCCCTGTACTTTTCCTCCTCCCAGATGGACAGCCCTTGGAATAAATCCCCACAGCCCACGTAGTTTATGGAGAAAAACTGTTCCACCATACTGATGTTTAATGTCTTGCCAAACCTGCGGGGCCGGGTTATCAGTGTGACCCCGTCATTACTCTCCCACCACTCCCTGATAAAAGAAGTCTTATCAATATAAAAACAATTCTTTCTGATTACGTCGCCAAAATCCTGCAGCCCTATTGCAACCGTCCTGGCCATAAGCACCTCCCTGAACAATATCTTTTCTATGAAACCAACACCATACCGCTTATATCCCCGGGAACTCAGTTGCTTAAGCCCCGGTCCAACATGTGTCCATAGGCGGATGTTCTTCCCCAGTGGTCAGATAAAATCGGTCATACCGCATACCGGAGGCCAAAGCGCAGACCTGCAGCACATGTTCCCCTGCCTTCAATTCCGCATACGCCACAGGAACCCAGCGGTAGATCTGCTCCGCCTCATAGCGCCAAAGGACGCCCTTTCCATACAGGCTTTCCTGGGGCAGCGGCACACCGTCAATCCCCACCGCAAAGAATCCTTCCTCCTTCACATTGAACTTGGACAACATCCAGAGGATATACTTCCCGCCCTGGCATCGGATGCGGTAATTTAGGTTGGGGGCATCCGGGGCGCTAAAGCTTCTCCCCGGCTCTCTAATATACATGGCCAGACCGCTTCGCCCAAAAGACTCACTGCCGCAATGCCGCCAGAGAACATCCTGCCCCCCTGTCCACGCGCCTTCGCCCTGAGCCAGAACCGCCGCCGCGTCAATCTGTATGCCTCCGTCCGTTTCCTCAAATAAACGCTTTCCACGATCCAGATACCATCGGGGTTCCACCTTTTGACCGTAACTCTCCGCCTGGGTGATCCGGCATGTGACGGTGACAGAGTCCTCGTCATTGGTGGGGGCGGCATAGAATGTGGGCCTGGGCGGTACGGTATAGGACCCGTAAAAACTATCGCACCATTTTGCCATATCCCACTGCGCAGGCAGCGGCTGCGCTCCCTTAAGTCCCGCCAGATTGTTCTCTTTACGGGGCTGCGTGTAAATCACCAGCCGGGAAAAGGCGAAATACCGATCCACCGCCCACACACAGAGCCGGTGTACTCCCGGGGCAGCAGCCGGAAATCTGAGGTACAGGCGGTCCACATTGTTCAGTACATTCTTCTTCCAGTTCCCCCGCCATTCGTCATTGGACAGAGACTCCACAATCCGCACCGGCCCATCGTCCAGCGACACGCCGACGCGAATCCGCCCCACAGAATTTAGGGAGGGAAAACGATGGACTTCCAACAAAAGTTCTCCACTGCTGCGGGTCATAAAATGATAGCACAGGGGGGATGCCTCGCCGGGATTTTCCCTTTGCACACACGCCTCCGCCAACTCTCCACGCATACGTCCCAGCCTGGAGATCAACCGGAAATCCTGGGACTGCCGCTGGAACTGTCCGACCTCCAGCGTCACCAGTCCGTCCTCCTCCAGGGCGCAGTCCCCCTGGGTATATTCCGACTTTATCACATACACGGGAATACTCAGCCTGCTGCCGTCGCGGATATTCTCCGCAGCCAACTCTCCCCTGCGGTTCTGGGACACGTCCGAGACGCTGACCATTATCCTCTTTTCCCCGGAGACTGTAAACTGTTCCTCGGAGAGGTTCACCCATTCAGGGGCCCGCAGCCGAACCTGTAATTCTCCCGTCCCCCGGTTTCCGATGTCAATCCACTTTTCTCCCGGTGTGACAAAGCACAACTCCTGCGCCCCATTCCAGACATCTATACCCATAGCCGGGTTGCCCTTAATTTCCAGCGGCGGTGTACAGACCGGCATCATAGCCGCCCTGGGGGGCGGATATCCCTCCGGGTTCAGTATGCCCTTCCATTTCCCGCCGCACAGCACGTAGTTGTAATAGTACAGCAGCCTCCTTCGCCCATCCTCGGCCTCCCTGGATTTCTCCGTGTAAAGCCGTGCCGCCTGCATATTGCCCCGGTCGTACATCAGCGTACTCCTGTCCCCATAATAAAAGGCGAGATTGGTAAAATACGCCGCATGAACGCGCATCAGTACCAGTTGGAAAAAGGCGGCCCTCTCATCCTCCGGCAGCCGTTCATACAGCCGGTTCCCCTGGGCAAACAACTCCTCGTACCTGTGGATGCGCATTGCCGCCTCATCCCCGTAGGCTGTCTGGGAAAAGGCGTCATAGTCCATATTCTCCAGCTTGCGCACATTGGTTAGCTGGGAGAAATCGTTGAGCAGCCGGGCTGCCTCTTTTCCCAGATCATGGGCCGGATCCCCCTCGGTGCTGCCACCCGTAAAGGCGCAATTTATCCAATGCTCTGTCCAGGCTTCCACGTCCTCTGTGAGAGCCCCCGGCTTACCGATCTCCCAGGCCAGCTGCAGGAAAAAGCTGATCTCCTGCTCCAAGGGCTTCATGGCTCCGCTGTTTAACACCCACAGCTTGCGGATGCCCTCGTTCCATGCCTTTTGCAGTTCGTTCCTGGTGTGGGCCAGAGGGATGGAGCAGAGAAACACATAGGACATGCTGGGGGGCGACCAGTAGGAGTTGTGATAATAGATGCCGTTGCCGCCGCTGCGCTTTTTCTCCTCTTCCGAAGGATAGCGGCGGATATAACCATAGTTGTCATTGGCCCATACCAGCGTCATATCCTCCGGGACCTTTAGCCCATTGTCATAAAGCTCAAGCACTTCCTTATAGGGGACAAAGGTCATCATAGTCTCCTGTCCCAGGGCCCCGCGCAGAATAGCGCGCTGGTCAGCAATAATTTTCTCCAGCAGCTTTATCTTGGCGCCGCGGATCTGGTCCTCGGTTTTGCCCTCCAGGTCCCTGGTCTCAAAGCCGGAGTCATGGATGCCCCGCATCCCCAGCGTGTAGCAGACTTCATAATCCCGGTTCTGCTCCACGCTCTCCCGCCAATACTCCTGCAGGATCTCACGGTTTCTTCCCTCGATAGAATAGTCATAAACCGCGTCGGTATAACCCTTTTTCTCTGTCCAGGGTTTCCACTCCCGGTAATTGGATCGCATCAGCATGTCGCAGTGGGAGGTGCCCACCACAATGCCCATGCGCTCCGCCAGCGCGCCGTTTTCCGGGGTCAGATTGAAAGAGTTCACATGCATGGCGGGCCAGATGTAATTCGCCTTCAGGCGCAGCAGCAGTTCAAACACTTTCTCATAGGTCTTCACGCCTATGGTGGGCTCCCCCATATAGCCGCGCACCCAGGCTTCCAACTCTTCCTCGTCATTGATAAAGATACCTCTGTACTCCACGGAAGGGTAATCCATTTTCTGATACCCCTGGGGCAGAGTAAACTCCTGTCTCACCTTCACAGGCACGTCCGCCCAGAAATACCAGGGCGACACTCCCAGAGCCTGGCAGAGATCATAGATTCCGTATATGGTGCCCCGCCGGTCGCTCCCCACAATGATCAGCCTGCCGCCCTGCACACTGTGCAGATACGCCTCTTTGCGCAGAGTCTTTTCCCCGTCATAGAGCAGGGCGGGGTCCGCCAGCCCCTGTATCACTTTTGACGTTCCCAGGGTTCCGATTACAATCTCCGGCAGGTCTTGCTCTTCCCCGTCCGCGCTTACCCGTGCCTGTATGCCCATCGTTCTCCCCAAGTCACCCGCCAGATTGGATACGGCAATACTTACCGCATCAGACTCCCGCTCGTCCACTCGGATCAGGCATACTTGTCCTCTTTTTAATATAAAATCCATATTTGCCTCTTTTCTGCATCAGCCTATAAGCACTTTTTTTCCCTGAAACGCGAATCCATAACTGCGGACTCGCTCCTCGGGGATGCCGCGCGCCGTCAGCTGTGCTCCGTACTGCCTTGCCTCGATCTGGCGGTGCGCCGCCTGCACGGTATCCTGAAGTGTCGCCTCGTCCTCGGGATCATGCACTTTAAATTCCAGGATGATAGCGTCGTCCTCCTGGGGATGCTTGGGCTCCAGCATCACATCGTATCTGCCAAAACCACTCTCCCTGTTGGAACTTATGATATATCTGCCCTGTAGATCCACAATCAGACCCAGCACAAATCCATGATAGAAGCGCTCCGGCTCCTCTCCGGAAGGCTTTAACCCGGTGTCAAAATAGCTGAATGTGTTCAGCGCCACACGGTTCATGTAGGCGTTCATCGCTTTTATATCGCCTAAAAGCAGTGCCTTTATAAAATCATTGTAGTCGGCCTGGGCACATTTGAACCATCCCCGCACCATGCTGTTG
>CAMWTF010000030.1 GCA_947177105.1 uncultured Lachnospiraceae bacterium
GCACGGCGTCCGTCATTCCATCGCTCCCCAACAGCCTGCCCAACTCCTGTAGGTTCTCATCGCCTTCAAGCAGACGGATGTCCGTAACGGTACTGTCCTTACTCGCCGTTTTTTCAATCACATAATGCCTGTCAGCCATAGCGGCAATCTGGGGCAGATGGGTGATACAGATCACCTGATGGGCATGGGCCACACTGTCCAGCTGCTCCGACACCTTCCAGGCCGTTTTGCCGCTGATGCCCGCATCGATCTCGTCAAAAATCAGAGTGTCGATATCATCCCGGCTGGCCAGCACCGTCTTGATGGCCAGCATGATCCGGGACAGCTCGCCGCCGCTGGCGATCTGGGCCAGGGGCTTTACCGCCTCCCCCGGATTGGTGGAGATAAGAAATTCCACCTCATCGCAGCCCTTAACGCTGACGCTCTGGCCGTCCTGCACCTGGATCTGTAACTGCACCGCCAGGAAATTCAGACCCCTCAGAGCCTCCGTCAGAGCCTTTGTCAACACCTTGGCGCTATCCCTGCGGATGCGGGTCAGCTTCTTGCATGCCTGCTCCAGAGCTTTCCGGGCCTTGGTAAGCTGCTGCTCCAGCTTCTGTATATACAGGTCATAATCCGCCAGCTTCTCCAGCCTTTGGCATTTTTCCTCATATGCCTGGAGAATCTGCTCCAGGGTATTGCCATACTTATCCTTCAGGCGGTTGATCAGGTTCAGACGCTCCTCCGTCCGCCGGAAATCCTGCTCGTCCCAGGTCAGACCATCCTGATATTGGACCATATCCCGGTTAAAGTCACTGAGCAGGCCGTCAATCTGGCTCAGTTGTTCCTCCAGCTGCTCCAGCTGCCGGTCATACTCCACAATGCCATGCATACAGCGCAGGGCCCTGCTCAAGGCGCTGCCCGCGCCTCCATCCTCATTGCCCGCGTAAGCCTGCGCCTCCCCCAGAGACTCGGCAATTTTTTTGCCGTTTACCATGCGCCTGTATTCCTCCTCCAGCGCCGCGTCCTCGCCGGGCGTCAGATGGGCATTCTGAATCTCCTGCTGCTCAAAGACCAGCAGATCCTGCTCCCTTTTTAAGGCATCCTCGTCCAGTCGGTTTTCCTCCATTTCCTCCTGAAGCCTTTTGACCTCCCGGTAACGCTCCGCCACCAGGCAAAGCGCCTCCTGGGCCGCCGCTCCCGCATAGGCGTCCAAAATCTCCATATGCTTCTTTTTGTGCAGCAGGGACTGGTGTTCATGCTGGCCGTGTATGTCAATCAACAGCTCGGCCACCTCCTTGACCTGCCGGGCGGCAACGGATTCCCCGTTGACACGGAACACATTCTTCCCCGGCTGCATCCGGCGGCTGATGAGCACCATATCCTCCTCCAGCGGTATCTCCAGTTCCCGCAGTTTCTCCCGCAGCGCCCCATTCTCCGGCGGGCAAGTAAACATCAACTCCACCAGAGCGCTCTCCGCCCCCTGGCGCATCATATCCTTGTCAAATCTGGCGCCCAGCGCCAGATTGACCGAACCGATCAAAATAGATTTGCCGGCGCCGGTCTCGCCGGTCAGTATATTCAGTCCTTCCCCAAATTCTACCTCTGTCTCCTCGATGAGAGCCAGATTCTTCACATGTAAGCTTACTAACATTTTCCCTTTCCTCCCGGCTCCCTTTTTTCAGGGGAGCCGCGCCCTCTTCCCGCAGTCCCCCAACTCCCTGTGTCAAAGAGACTGCCGCAGCCGGCAAAATGCCGACTGCCATGCCAAGATTAAGAGTGCAGCAATTCCCGAATCCTCCCCATCAGTTTCTCCGTATCCTCCACCGTGCGCACGGCCATCATGATGGTGTCGTCCCCGGCGATGCTGCCAACAATCTCCTGGAAACGCATGGCGTCGATGGCTGCCGCCACCGCCATGGCCATGCCGGAGACGGTCTTTACCACCAGGATATTCTGCGCCATATCCATGGAGGAAAAACCGTCCTTCAGCACCCGGATATATTTATCCTCCAGATGCCTGCTGTCCTCCTGCCGCAATATGGCATACTTCTGCTTACCGCCGTCGGCAGACACTTTGTACAGGTTCAGTTCCCGGATATCTCTGGACACAGTGGCCTGGGTCACATCGTACCCCGCCTCCCTGAGCTGTCTGGCCAGTTCCTCCTGGGTGTCGATCTCCTGACGGGCAATGATCTCCAGAATCGTATTGTGTCTGTTTTTTTTCAGGCCCATATATCCCTCCCCTACCTGCTACTGCGTCTCCCGCATCTTCCGGTGTAACACTTCCAGAAAGCTTACTTTGTTCACCGATAAGATCTCCGTGGTCTTCTCCGATTTCACGATCCGGATTCTGTCACCGGTACACATGGACACCTGGTGGGCTCCGTCAAAGTTGGCGGTCACCTGCTGTCTCCTGCCCTCCCGGCCCTCGGGGATCTCAATCTCGATTACATCCTCCGGGGACAGAATAATGCTTCGGCTGCTGAGGGTGTGGGGGCAGATGGGGGTCATGATGATGAGCCGGGCGGAGGGCTCCGCTATGGGACCGCCTGCGGACAGGTTGTACCCGGTGGAACCGGTGGGGGTGGTGATAATCATACCGTCGGCGCTGTACTCTTTGAGGAATTGCCCGTTCACATAGATATTGAGCTTGATAACCTGCAGCGCGCCGCTTCTGGAGATGACTATATCATTTAAGGACCAGTCCTCCATAACTTTGCCATCCTGATAAAAGACCTTGCCGTTGAGCATCATCCGGCTTTCGGACAAAACCTCTCCGGACATCAGCTGATCCAGCGCCTCATCAAGGCACCCAGGCTCCACCTCCGTCATATATCCCAGGGTTCCCAGATTCACGCCGATCAACGGGATATTGGTTTTCTTCACATCCCATGCGGCCTGCAGCATGGTGCCGTCTCCCCCCAGCACAATCATGCAGCAGGCATCCGCCGGGGCATACTCCTCCATGTTCATGTCATGGTGATTTTCGTCCCCCTTATTTTGTAAGATCACCGTACATTTATGCCCGTGGGATTCCAGATAGCCGCGGATCCGCTCCGTCATGGCCATGCCCTTGTCCTTGTGGCAGTTGGTATAGATCAGAAAATGCTTCATCTCTGCCTCTTTCCTGCATTACCAGAGTTTGACTTAGGCCAAACTCCTGCTGTGCCCGTGTTATTGCGTTAATGCGTATTTGGAAGTTTACTTCCAAATACGCCTCTTCCCTGCATATCGCAGGCCGAGCCTGCGATATTGCACCAATCAGTATTTGGATGTGCAACATCCAAACTTGCCGCCCGGCGCTGTCAGCCCTTGTCCAAGCCGTCATGTGCCCGAGCTACCGTACTCTCTATGCGCTCCGGCCAATCCTGCTGCCAGGATAAACCGCTTTGGGCTGTCAAAAGTTCCCGTAACTCTGCCTCCGCCCCCTGCTCCGTCAACTCTGCCAGAGCCTGGCAGCGTATGCCGTCCTTCTGAATATGTACCAGATACTCAATATTCCCCTCCGGCCCCTTGATAGGGGAATACTCCAGATGCAGCACTGAGAAGCCGATGGCATCGGCAAAGTCAACCACCTTATGGATCACCTCTCCATGCACAGCCGGGTCCCTCACCACGCCTTTTTTGCCCACTTTCTCCCTGCCCGCCTCAAACTGGGGCTTGATCAGGCACACCATCTGTCCCCCGTCCCGCAGCAGGTTCCGGGCGGGAACCAGAATCTTAGTCAGAGAGATGAAGGACACGTCCACACTGGCAAAATCCGGTGTCTCCCCCACATCCCCGGGCAGCATATAGCGGAAATTGGTCTTTTCCATGCACACCACCCGCGGGTCATTGCGCAGTTTCCAATCCAGCTGCCCATGGCCCACATCCACGGAGTAGACCTTAACGGCCCCGTTTTGCAGCATACAGTCGGTAAATCCGCCTGTGGAGGCGCCGATATCCATGCACACCAGACCCTCCAGGGAAATCCCCCAGCTCTCTATGGCCTTTTCCAGCTTCAGTCCTCCCCGGCTCACATATTTCTGCTGTGTCCCCCTGACTTCCAGCTGCAGCCCTGCCATCTCAAACATGCTGCCCGCCTTGTCCTCCCGCTGCCCGTTGACATAGACATTGCCTGACATGATGATGGCCTTGGCCTTCTCCCGGGAAGGGGCATACCCCTGCCCCACCAGGATCACATCCAAACGCTCTTTCATATTTACCTCATCCCTGCATATCCCAGGTTCATGCCCTGCGGCTATTTTCTCCCGCCGCCAGTCTCTCCCGAATGCTCCGGCAGATGCTGTCCGCATCCATGCCGATCTCGCTTTTCAGCTTCTCCACATTGCCATGCTCAATATAGGCATCGGGCAGCGCCACCTTTAGATAATCCGCCGCCATCTGTTCCTCGCTCAAGAGACGTAGCACCTTCTCGCCGTATCCCCCGGCGGATACATTCTCCTCCAGCGTCACAATAAGCCGATGCTCTTTACATGCCTCCCGCACCGCCTCTTCGTCGATGGGCTTTACAAAGCGGGCATTGACCAGGCTTACCTGCATTCCCTCCGCCTTCAGCTTCTCCCGTACCCGCTCCGCCGTCTTGACCATGCTGCCCACGGCAAACAGGGCGATATCCCGCTCCCGGTATATCCATTCCGCCCGTCCGCAAACAATGGGTTCCCGGTACTCCCTCAGGCCGTCATAGGCTTCCCCCCTGGGATAGCGGATGGCTATGGGTCCTTTGAACACCACGGCGTATTTCAGCATGTCCGCCAGCTCCCACTTGTTCTTGGGAGCGCACACATGCATATTGGGGATGCTGGTGAGATAGGAAAGGTCGAAGATCCCCTGGTGGGTCTCGCCGTCGCTGCCCACCAGCCCCGCCCGGTCAATGGCAAAGACCACCGGCAGATTCTGGATGCAGACATCATGCAGAATCTGGTCGTAAGCCCTCTGCAAAAAAGAGGAATACACCGCCACCACCGGCTTCATGCCTCCCGCCGCCAGCCCTGCGGCAAAGGTCACGGCATGTTCCTCGGCAATACCCACATCAAAAAAGCGCTCCGGATACATGTTGCGGAACCTCTTAAGGCCCGTGCCGTCCGGCATGGCGGCGGTGATGGCCACCACCTTTTCGTCCCGGCCTCCCAGCTTGCACATCACCGTGGAAAAAACATCTGTGTAGTTGGGGGTGGTGTGAGGTCTGGTTGGCAGGCCCGTCTCCACGTCGAAAGGATCCGCGCCGTGGAACCGGGCAGGATGACGCTCCGCCGGGGCATAGCCCTTGCCCTTCTGCGTGATGGCGTGAATCATCACCGCCCCATTCACCCTTCTGGCCTCCTGGATCACCCGCACCAGGGCCTGGATATTGTGCCCGTCCACCGGCCCCAGATATGTAATACCCATATCCTCAAAAAGCATACCCGGAATCACCAGCTGCTTAAAGCTGCTCTTGACCCTGCGGATGCCGGACACCATGTTATTGCCTCTGGGAGTTCCCCGCAAAGCCTCATAGATCCCTCTCTTCAGATCCAGATAACTGTCCGCCGTTCGGATATTGTTCAGATATTTGGAGACGCCTCCCACATTTTCGGAGATGGACATGTTGTTGTCGTTGAGGATTATAATGAAATTGGTCTCCAGCTTACCCGCATTGTTCAATGCCTCGTAGGCCATGCCTCCGGTCATGGCGCCGTCACCGATAACAGATACAATGGTCTGATCCAGTCCCTGGATATCCCTGGCTTTCACCAGCCCCAGGCCCGCCGAGATGGAAGTGGAACTGTGCCCCGTGTCAAAGGCGTCGCAGTTGCTCTCCTTGCGCTTGGGAAATCCGCTCATGCCGCGGAACTGCCGCAGGCCGTCAAAGCCGTCCTTGCGCCCGGTCAGTATCTTGTGGGTGTAGGACTGGTGCCCCACATCCCAGATGATCTTGTCCTCCGGAAGCCTTAAGGCCAGATGCAGCGCCATGGTCAGTTCCACCGCCCCCAGGTTGGAGCCAAGATGCCCTCCTGTGACACTGATTTTATGGATCAGAAACTCCCGGATCTCCTGGGCCAGTTCCTCATATGACTTGGGATCTATATTTTTGATATCATTTACATTCCGTATCTGTTCTAAGTACATATATGTCCGTCTCCACATATACCGCAAGCTTCACCCTGCCCCGTAAAAGGCTATTTCCTGCGATGAATCAGAAAAGCCGTCAATTCCCGCAGAAAGCCGCTGTCCCCCTCCACGGAAGAGAGAATCTCCATAGCCTCTCTGGAAAGCCGCTCCACCTCCCGGGCGGAAGCCTCCATGCCCCTGATCGTCACATAGGTCTGCTTATGGTTCTTCTCATCGCTGCCGATGGGCTTGCCCAGTTCTTCCATGGTGCCGGTGACATCCAGAATATCGTCCTTAATCTGAAACGCAATGCCAATGTTGTAGGCGCATCTCTCCATCTGCCGGACCTGCTGCTCGTCCGCCCCGGCCAGAATAGCCCCCGCCATCATGGCCGCCTGGATCAGCGCTGCGGTTTTGTGCTCATGGATGAACAGGAGCTGCTCCATGGACACCTGCTCCGCCTCCTCCGCCTGGATATCCGCCGTCTGTCCGCCGATCATGCCATAGACTCCGGCCTTTCGCGCCAGCGCCTCCACCGCCCCGGCAACACGCCGCATATGGGCGGCATCCTCCGGCCTCCCCATGGAAAAAGCCCCCATGGCCGTCTCCCAGGCCAGATTCAGAAGTCCGTCTCCCGCCAAAATTCCCATGGCCTCTCCATATACGGTATGGGTGGTCTTGCGTCCCCGGCGGTACTCGTCATTGTCCATGGCGGGCAAGTCGTCATGGACCAGGGAATAGGTGTGGATCATCTCGATGGCCGCCATCAGAGGTTCCACCTCCCTGCCGCCCCCCCCGAACATCCGGTATGTCTCCTGTAGCAGCATGGGGCGCAGACGCTTGCCTCCCGCCAGTATGCTATAGTTCATGGCTTCCAGCACCGTGTGCTGGTACCCTGTCTCCGCAGGCAGATATCCCTTGATAATCTCCTCAATCTCCGCCGCCTTGCGCCGTATGGTTTCCTGTATCTGTTCCATATTGTCTCTCCAATTTAGAGTTCCGCATATCCTTGTATGACGCTCATATCCCGTGATGAATGTACGGCTGCCTTAGGGCATCCCTACATTCATCAGCGCGCCATACAAGGATATGCTGTTTTAGAGTTCCGCATATCCCCTGCCAGCGCACAAGGCGGGCGATCAATATGTGGCCGCTCTGCCATCCAAAGGCTCTAAGGCGCCTTCCTCCGTCAGCTTCAGCACCTGCTTCTCCACCCTGTCGATCTGGTCGTTGCATTCCTTAATCAGTCTCATGCCGTCGCTGTAAGCGGCGAAAGCCTCCTCCAGGGAAATCTCCCCGCCCTCTAAGCGCTGAATGACCTCTTCCAGCTTCTCAAAATTCTCCTCTATGCTGATAGTCTGTCCTGTCTCCTTATTCCCTGCCATCTGCTCTCCCTTATCCTTTCCTCTGCCCGCATAACGGGAGTTTTGTTAGATGTTCCGTTTCCTCCCGGTCCGTCACCCTGGCCCTGATCAAGCCGTCCGTTACATGGATTGTCAGCATCTGCTCCGGCGTAACATCCTGCACGGAGCGCACAGTTCTTCCCTGCCCGTCCGTCACATAGCTGTAGCCGCTGCTCAGCTTATGGAGGGGGGAAAGCCCCTTCATCTGCTCGATATAGAGGGCCATACGGTGACGCTTCTGTGATACCACATCCTGCATTCCCCTCTGCAGCCTCTCCTCCAGCTGCATCAGATAAGTGTACTTTTCCCGAAGCCTGCTGCCGGGGCTGGCCGCCTTCAGCTGCAATTCCCAGCGCTTTGTCAGGTTTCTCTTCTCCGTCAGCAGCCGCTGCATGTCCCTCTTAAGCCTGACGCAGGCATTCTCCAGGCTCTCCTCCAGCTGCCGGATGTCATACACTGCCAGTTCAGCCGCCGCAGAGGGAGTCGGCGCCCGCAGATCCGACACATAGTCAATGATGGTGGTGTCCGTCTCATGGCCCACCGCGGAGATGACGGGCACACAGCAGTCAAACACCGCCTGGGCCACCTCCCTTGCGTTAAAGGCCCACAGATCCTCGATGGATCCGCCGCCTCTGCCCACAATCATCACATCCACCCCCTGCTTCTCCAGGGCCCGGATGCCTCTGACAATGCTGGCCGGCGCCTGCTCCCCCTGTACAATGGCGGGATAGAGCAGGATCTGCACATAGGGATTGCGCCGGCTTGCAATCTGTATAATATCCCTCACTGCGGCGCCGGTGTCCGCTGTCACCACGCCCAAAGTACGGATAAACCTGGGGATGGGCTTCTTATACTCCTGGGCAAACATGCCCAGTTCCTCAAGTTCACGCTTCAGCTGCTCAAAACGTTCGTACAGCGCTCCGGCGCCGTCCAGCACAATCTGTCTGGCATAGAGCTGGTATTTCCCGTCCCTCTCATACACGTCCACCATGCCGCCCACAACGACCTGCTGGCCCTCCTGCATATGAAAATCCAATCCCCTGCGGCTGCCTGCGAACATGACACAGTTTAGCGTCCCCTTTTGATCCTTTAACGTAAAATAAATATGTCCAGAGGAATGATACTTGCAGTTGCTCACTTCTCCTTTGACAAAGAGGGCCTGCAGCATATAGTCCTGCGTGAACATATTTTTAATATACGCATTGACCTGCGTAACCGTATAAACATTACGTGCCATCACTGCTTCTCCCCTTGTTCCGGGCGCAGAAATTTCGCCAGCACGGCATTGACAAAAGCGCCGGCATTGTCCTGTCCGTATTTCTTGGCCAGTTCCACCGCCTCGTTGATAGCCACACTGCCGGGCACATTCTGATCGAACAGGATCTCGTAGGCACCCAGGCGCAGCAGGGTCAGTTCCACCTTGCCCATGCGGCTCACACTCCACCCCTGCGCCTTCTCGTTGATCATCTGGTCGATCTGGGGGAGCTTTTCCTGTATTTGTCCATATTTTTCTGTAATGTAGGCAATATCCCTGTCCTTGGCTGCCAGTCCGTCCTCCTCCGTCGGCAGCTTTATCTCATCCAGAAAGAAATCCCTCTGCTGGGGCATCTCCTCCGGCGCATTAAATTCTACACGGAAAAGCAGCCTGAATATCTGCTCTCTCTGCTCACGTCGTCCCATAAATTTTCCTCTGCCTGCATATCCGGAGTTTGCCTAAGTCAAACTCCCGCTTTGCCTGCGATATTGCGTCTTCTTTGTCCTCTTTTGTCCGCCCCCGGCGGCCCGGCGCTTCGCGCTAGTTCACCTTCACTCCGGCAATCCGAATATTGACATCGCTGCAGGTCAGCCCCGTCATATTCTCGATGGCGGACTTCACCTTGGCCTGCACCTTGCTGCAGGTGGCGGGAATATTGTATCCGTAGGCCAGCACCACCGCCAGATCCACCACCACATTGCCCTCTGTCACAACAACTCTCACATACTTTTTCACCGGTTTACCGTTGGATCCCACTGCGGGGGCCACTCCCTCCACCTCGTTGGCGGCCAGTCTGGCAATCGTAGCCACCACGTCGTCCGCAATCTTCACACTGCCCAGATTCTCATCCTCCTGCAGCACCACAGTCTTACGATCTATCTCTTTTTCCATATCCTGTTCCTCCATCCTGTGACATTGTTACTCAGTTTATCATATCATTATTTCTTCCCACATTTCATTCATTGTAACACATTCTATTTAATCTCTCAAGTATAAAAAACTTCTAAGAAAACCAGAAAGTAATGGAAAGCTGTTTTTCATTGCGGGCATAGTGCAGGGTGCTGCATCCCGGCTCCAGATAGGAGAACACTTCCTTCTGCTCGATCAAATGTTCCAGCAGCTGACGGTACACTGCCTCCTCCGTGCATTTCAGAGAGATCTCCTTCCTGCCCGATGAGATGGCGCGGTCAAAAGTCTGCCGCAGCGACTCTTCCTCGCAGGCGGACAAAAGACATCCCTCCCGCACATAGTAATTGTCCTGGATGGCCGTACACTCCGGCAGCGGCACAGCCGAACTGGGGACATGGGTACGAAGCAGCTGCTGGGTGGTCACGCACAGATAGTCATAATTGACCTGGGGCAGCCAGTCCTCTTCCTGAGAAGAGCTTTCCGACTGCCGATAGGACGCGTCTCCCCAGGTGGTATCCATATAATAGTATTCCCCGTTCAGGAGGAGCAGATTCCAGGCATGTCCCTCTCCCGGCTCCACCTGCCCCTGCACCAACACGCAGGGGATCCCAAGATGATTGAGCAAATATTGGGTAGCCTTGGCATATCCCTGACACACGGAGGCGCCGTTTACCAGCACAGAGTACAGATTTTGACTGTCCGGCGCGTCCAGCACGTAGTCGGTATTTTGTATCAGTGTCTCATACACATAGCGAACCTTCTCATAATCGTCCTCTCCGCCGGGAGCCTGGGCCAGCAAAGCCTGGGCCGCCGCCTGGATCTGCTCCCAGCGGCGGGCACACTCCTGGCTGTCATAGGTGTAACTGCCTGAAAAAGTGATCTTAACCAGTTTGTCCAGTCGGCTGTATTTGGTGTAACGATATCCGTCCACATAAAAATATTCCGGGTGATCCGCCAGTACATAGCAGAAAATCCTATCGATATCTTCCTCCGTAAGCCCTGCCTCCAGGCACTTTGCGGACAATTCCTGTTCCTGCCCCATAGCGCCCAGAATCCGTTGGATATCCCTGTACCACTGCTGCCCCGGCTCGTCCAAATACTGATAGCAATACTCCCAGGCCAGCGGATCCGTGTAGTCCGTCCCTGGTTCATCGTCCTGGCTCTCCGTTTCCTGGGTTCCAAGCAGCGACTGCCAGGTTAATTCCCTGCCCTCCCGGGCCGTCTCCGGCGCCTCTGTACTGTAATCGCCCGCAACCTCCAGAAAGAAGGCCCCGGCCTCCTGTTCCCCGAAATCCTTATCCCAGGACGGCACACCGCAGCCTGTCAGGGCCAGCGCTGCCGCCAGCGCCGCCATGACACAGCGGGGCATTCCTTTTCCATATTCACATTTTTTCCCTAAACGCTTTTTCAGCCTATGCAACCAGGCACCTTCCTCTCCGATTCCCCCTGCCCAAGTTCCTCTCACATTATTCTTTACTGAACTCCGACAGCTCCAATCCCTTGTTGCGATCCAGAGTCATACCGATGCTCCAGGAATTTACAAACAACAGCAGCGGGTTCCCTTTCATATCCTTTACTTTCTTCATATCCGATGTGCCGGTGAGCTTCTCCACATCCACCTCGTCCTTGTTGGCAATCCAGCGGATATGCTCATAGGGCAGATTCTCCAGCCGGATCTCCACGTTGTACTCGTTCTCCAGGCGGTATTTTAACACGTCAAACTGCAGCACGCCCACCACGCCCACGATAATCTCCTCCATGCCGGAATTAAACTCCTGAAAAATCTGAATGGCGCCCTCCTGGGCGATCTGCTGTACGCCCTTGGTGAACTGCTTGCGCTTCATGGTGTCCACCTGGCGCACTCTGGCAAAATGCTCCGGCGCAAAGGTGGGAATGCCTTCATAGGCAAATTTTTCCTTGGGCATACAGAGTGTATCCCCGATGGAAAAGATGCCGGGATCAAACACGCCGATAATGTCCCCCGCGTAAGCCTCCTCCAGAATCTTTCTTTCGTCCGCCATAATCTGCTGGGGCTGGGACAGGCGCGTCACCTTCCCGCCCTGCACATGGCGCACCTCCATATTGGCGTCAAAACGCCCCGAACAGATCCGCATAAACGCCACTCTGTCCCGGTGGGCCTTGTTCATATTAGCCTGAATCTTGAACACAAAGGCGGAAAATTCATGCTCCACGGGGTCAATCACCCCGATATCCGCCACTCTGGGCAAAGGCGTGGTGGTCATCTGTAAAAAATGCTGCAGGAAAATTTCCACGCCGAAGTTTGTCAGCGCCGATCCAAAAAACACCGGTGTCAGCTGTCCTTTCCGTACTGCCTCCAGGTCAAATTCCGCGCTGGCCCCGTCCAGAAGCTCAATCTCCTCCAACAGCTTGTCAGCCGCCCCATCGCCGATCAACTCCCGTAGCGCCGCTTCCTCCTGCACCAAAACCACCTGGGTTTCCCCCTCCTTGGTTCCCTTTTCCGTGTCGGAATAAGTATATACTGCCTTCTCCTCCCGGTCGTACACGCCCTTAAAGCCCTTCCCGGAGCCGATGGGCCAGTTTACCGGACAGGTGGCAATACCCAGTTCCTTTTCAATCTCATCCAGCAGATCAAAGGTATCGTTGGCATCCCGATCCAGCTTGTTGATAAAGGTAAAAATGGGGATTCCCCTCATGCCGCAAACCTTGAACAGCTTGCGGGTCTGGGCCTCCACGCCCTTGGAGGCGTCGATGACCATCACGGCGGAATCCGCCGCCATCAGGGTACGGTAAGTATCCTCCGAGAAGTCCTGATGTCCCGGGGTATCCAAAATGTTTATGCAAAAGCCGTCATATTCAAACTGTAGCACGGAGGAAGTGACGGAGATACCTCTCTCCTTCTCGATCTCCATCCAGTCGGACACCGCATGTCTGGCCGTGGCCTTGCCCTTGACGCTGCCCGCCAGATTGATAGCTCCGCCGTAGAGCAGGAATTTCTCCGTCAGTGTGGTCTTGCCCGCGTCCGGGTGGGAGATGATGGCGAAAGTACGCCGTCTTTTTATTTCTTCTGTATATTGATTCATTGGTCTATGTTCCTTTCTTATTATGAGTACCGCAAATCCCCTGCAAGCACACAGCACCGGTGATCAATATCCGGCCTCCCTGGCGTCCGGATATTGATCAGTGTGCTTTCCGGGGATTTGCTGTTTGGAAGGTCTTTGGACCTTGAGTACCGCATATCCCCTGCAAGCACACAGCGCCAGTGATCAATATCCGGCCTCTCTGGCGTCCGGATATTGATCAGTGTGCTTTCCGGGGATTTGCTGTTTGGAAGGTC
>CAMWTF010000031.1 GCA_947177105.1 uncultured Lachnospiraceae bacterium
GATCCAGGGCATGTATGGACTGATTGATCAATGCGCCGCCGCCCTCGGTCTTCCAGCTCCCGCGCCAGTCACTGTCCCGATAATAATTTTCATCCCTGTTCCAGGTGACAAAGACTCTGCCGCCTCTGATCTCCCCCAGTCTTCCCTCCCGCAGCAGTTCATCCACCTTTTTCGTTGAAGGATTGTATCGGTTCTGGAAACAAATGCCCAGTTTTCCGCTGCTTTGTGCCAGTGCCTGCTCCAACTGTTCAAACTGCCAGATGGAAATAGCCGGAGGCTTCTCCATGAACACGGAGCCGCCGCCCGCTAATACCTCCAGAGCCATGGGTACATGAAGATAGTGGGGAGTACAGATATGTACCACTTGGGGCTTCTTGTCCATCAACATCTCCTTCAGGTTCCCATAGATGCCAGCCCTTCCCTCTCCATATTGCTCGGCCAGTTTTTCTGCGCGGTCCAGCCTGCAGTCTACAAAAGCACAGAGCTCCACCCCTTCCATGGCTCCGAGAACCCGGGCATGTACCTGCGAGATCCCCCCGCATCCCACAATAGCCGCTTTTCTTTTCATAAGTCCTCCATAATCAGGTGCATATTGTCCCGCAACAGCTATATCCGTCACTTGACTTTAATGGCTGTTTTTCTCAGTATATACTGACACTGCGCAAGAAACAATGCATAAATCCTACACTAATATGACGAAATCCGACCTATGGATTCCTATAAAATATGGCAGGACAGAAGCCGCCCTGTGTGATACAATGTAAACTGGAAAAGGCAGCGAATCTTTATCCGCCGCCGATATTACCTTGATCCATGGCTCATAAGGAGCAAATCCAAACCCTGGAGGAGCATATTATCATGGAAAACCCTGTTTTTTATCCGGAAGGAACCTCTTCCTTTAGTATCGTCCACAGAAGGGACTACTGCAATGCCCAGATTCCGCCCCATATCCACGATGGAATAGAACTGTATTTGAGCCTGTCTCCCCTGCCCAATGTGCTGCTGGGGAATCAGGTGCTTACCGCGGAACCGGGAACTCTGGTTCTTATCCCGCCTTTTTGTGTCCATCGCCTTTTTGATAAGACTGATGTGTTGTACGACCGTTATATCCTCTCAATCAATGCTTCCTGGCTAAGCAGCATCATCCCCCAGGGGAACACCCATTATGCCTATTTGCAGGATTTTGGACACCCCTTGCTGCTTTTCCCTCCTGCCCCTATAATGTACGCCCTGCAGGAAAATTTTGAAAGGCTGCTTACCCTGCATGATCACAGCTTTTTCGAGGCGGCCACATGCTTTCTGGAATGTATGACTTCCGTAGACGCTCTCGTGCAGCACCATTCCGGGAACCAGACCCATGTCTGTATCTCCACAACCCAGCAGACTGTGGCCGACATTATCCGCTATCTGGATGAACATATTGGGGAAAAGGTGTCGCTTCATGATCTGTCTGAGCATTTTTACCTGCATCCTGACTATATTTCCCGAATTTTCAAAAGGCACACCAACACCACTGTGGGCAGCTATATCACCTTGCAGAAAATAGCCCTGGCCCAGCAGCTGCTGTCAGAGGGATACACGGTAACCCAGGCGCAGCTTATGACCGGCTACTCCAGCTATGCCCATTTCGCCCGCACCTTTAAACAGCAGACAGGGATACCGCCCGGTGCATACCGCAGCCGAGGCATCTTTTGAGCAAAATGCCATTTGGCAGAAGTCTCACCTTGTATCAAAGCTCTTCGCCTACATAATGCCTGCACAACTCATTTGGGGGGGGCCGGCAGTTCCACCTGCCGCAGCTTTTCCTCCATGGCAAAGAATCGCCCACCCGGCTGCTGCCCTTTCCACTCCTCCAGGCGCTGCCGGGTATGGTTCTCCACTTCCCGGCGCAGTTCCTGGGCGGACATGCGGGCCGCTCCCTGCCCCCAGATGATCACCTGTTCCAAAGCGTCCGAAGTGGCCACCGTCACCTGATACTTCCTGCCGATCCGATGTACGGTTTTCTCAATATACTGATCCGCAGTCTCCGCCTCCTTGGTGTAGACCACATGAATATTGTGATATTTCTGCACCGTGCCTGGGTTACCCTTGACCTTGTAAGCGTCATACACCAGGATCAGGGTGTCCTGAATATAGCCCTGGTAATTGCACAGAATGTCCATGAGCCTGGTCCGGGCCCCCTCCACATTGTCCCGGGCCATGTCCCGCAGATCCTCCCAGGCAAAAATAATGTTGTATCCGTCCACCAGAAGATACCTCTCCTGATGCTGGCCCGGCGTCCCCCTATAGACAGGCTCCCTGGCCGGGGAGGAGGTTCTGGCAGGAGCGGCGGGCCTGTTCCAGGGGTTTTTATCCAGCGCCCTTGTTCCATAAGTGCGCAGATAGATCTCCTCGATCTCCTCCTGGCTGATGAAACGATCTTCCCGGGAGGATGTGCCACCCCGCCCTCCGCCTGCCTGGGACTGCGCCGAAGCGCCCCCACTCCCCCTCGTCCGGGATTGTACCAGAATGTCTCCGCCTCCTCCCACCCGGGAACTGCCGGGTGGGAAATTTCCTTCCTCACCCCCAGGTTGGCCAAACACCTCCGGCAAAAGCCGCCGCAGCTTGTCCCCTGTATCCACATGGGCATAGTTCTCCACCTGCTGCCAGGGCACAATAAAACCCGCCCCATGAGCACAAAACACCGAGTCTGCGGGATTGTCCAAATCACGCTCAGGGTCGTAGCCATGGCTCTCAATAATCTCCTGCTCATTATGACAGGGAGCATAGCCATGGAACCGGCAGGAGAGTCTGCCTCTGCCCCTGGTGTAAGCGTTCACCTCCATCTGATACCCGTTTAATGTAGCCGCCGGAGCCGTTCCCCTGAGTATGCTGCGCTCCCCCAGAGTCTCCGGGGCCTCAAAACTACCGCTCTTTTTCTGGATATCGCTCATGGCCCGCCCCAGATTCTCCGTGGGCACATCCAGCGTGTAGGCATACATGGGTTCCAGCAGACGGCTATCCGCCTTCATCAGCCCCTGCCGCAGGGCCCGGTAGGTGGCCTGGCGGAAGTCCCCGCCCTCCGTGTGCTTCAAATGCGCCCTCCCGGCAATCAGAGTAATCCGCATATCCGTTATGACTGAATTGGTCAATACGCCTGTGTGCCGCTTTTCCTCCAGATGCGTCAGCACCAACCGCTGCCAGTTTCTGTCCAAATCATCCTCGCAGCAGTCCGCCTGCAGCACCAGGCCGCTGCCCGGCTCCCCCGGCTCTAACAGCAGATGCACCTCCGCATAGTGACGCAGCGGCTCGAAATGTCCCACGCCCTCCACGGGCTTTGTGATAGTCTCCTGGTAGACAATGCTGCCTTCTCCAAAGGACGCCTGCACACCGAAACGCCGGGCAATCAGTTCCTGCAGAATCTCGATCTGCACCTGCCCCATAACCTGGGCGTGAATCTCTCCCTCCGCAGGATTCCTGCCCTCCTGCCACAGAATATGCAGTTCCGGGATCTCCTCCTCCAGCTGATATAAGTTTTTCAGCATCTTGTGTACATCGCAGCCTTCCGGCAGTTCCACCTGGTAACTGAGCACCGGCACCAGGCTGGGCTTCTCCCCGTCAGCCTGGACTCCCAGTCCCTGACCGCTGTAGGTCCTGCCAAGGCCCGTGACGGCGCAGACACATCCCGCCGGGGCCTCGTCCGCCAGCCGGTACCCCGCCCCGGAGTATATTCTGATCTGGTCAATCTTCTCTCCGCCCAGCAATCCCTTCACCTTCAGACTTCCTCCGGTCACTTTCAGGTTAGTTAAACGACTGCCGCCTGCATCCCTCTCGATCTTATATACCCTGGCTGCCAGTTCCTGCCCATAGACCGGATCATAGGTATAGCGAGCGACGCCCTGCAGCAGTTCCTCCACTCCCCACAGTTTTAGCGCCGATCCGAAATAGCAGGGAAAAAGCTGCCGTCCGCGGATGGCCTCGCGAATGTCCGGCACGGTCAACCGGCCCTGCTCCAGATAGGACTCCATCAGTTCCTCACTGCATAGGGCGGCTTTTTCCAGCCACTGCTCCCGGGTGAGCTGTTCCACATTTTCCCGCTGCTCTCCTCCCGTTTTTTTCTGTTCCGTATGTTCCGATTGCCCCGGTGAGAAATTGACCGCATCCGCCACTCCCAGAAATGCATCCGCCACGCTGAAATCCACACAATTCTCATCCAACTGCTCCCGCAGCTGTTTCAGCAATGCCTGCGGATCCGTCCCCGGCTGGTCCATCTTGTTGATAAACAGGTAAGTGGGAATTCCATAGCGTTTCAATAGTTTCCACAGGGTTTCCACATGTCCCTGCACACCGTCCGCACCGCTGATCACCAGGATCGCCGCGTCCAATACCTGCAGCGTTCGCTCTGTCTCAGCGGAGAAATCCACGTGCCCCGGCGTGTCCAGCAGAGTGATTTCCCTGGTCTGACCCTCATAGTCAACGCTTATCTGGGCCTGCTTGGAAAAGATGGTAATACCTCTGGCTTTCTCCAGGGCATGGGTGTCCAGAAAGGCATCCCCGTGATCCACCCGGCCCAGTCTTCGAATTTCCCCGGTCAGGTACAATATTCCCTCCGCCAGCGTGGTCTTGCCCGCATCCACATGGGCCAGAATACCCACCACCAGTTTTGTACATCCTCTATCATTCATGCCTGTTGCTGCTCCTCGACTTCCGTAATTGTATCCTGCACCTGGCGGAGCAGATGCTATCCTTTATTTTACAGGAAAAAGATATTTATGTACAGCACAAAAAGGAAAGCATTGCACAAGTGCCGCTTTGACAATGCCTTCCTTTGCAAATATTTTTTCCGCAGGGTATCCCTGCCGCCCGCTAAGCTTCCTGTCCCATGGTCCGAAGATATCTGCGCATGGCCTTTGCCCGGCCCCCCTGCCTGGAAGCCGCCATCTCCCGCAATGTACGCTCCCTGGCCTGGCGGCGGAGCCGCAGATGCACAGCCATAGCGACCAGGAAACTTATGAGCAGAAAGGCATAGAAGCTGATGCCTCTGGAAACCAGCATGGCCGGCGTGACCATACCGGCTCCGAACACAGTGGTAAACGCTGTCACAAATCCGCCCTCCGCGGGCCCCACGGCGCCGGGCAGAGGCAGATTGCTGACCGCCAGAGTGAGCAGCGCCTGAAGACCCGCTATCTGAAGCCAGCTGTGCCCCTGGAGGCCGAAAGCAAGATATACCATCCAGGGCACGGAGAACAGCAGCCCCAGCTGAATCAAACACAGAACCAGCACCTGAAAGGCCAGTCCGGGATTTGTCTTTATGCAGTCCGCTCCCTTTGCATACTCCGCCAGCTGATGTTCCAGCCTTTCCCGCAGGGCAGAAGGATTGCGCAGCAGGTGAAGCATTTCCAGGAGCCATAGAATCCCTCCGCAGATCCGTCGGGATACCCCCGGCAGGAACATCACCATACCCATTCCCACCGTGAGCAGAACCATCATACCCGCTCCGTAGAACAGCAGCAGACCCATCCCCCCCTGGAACTCCCCGGCCCTGGGGCAGAGCAGCCATATACACCCGCCCCAGATCAACGTTGCGGTCTGATAACAGGCGGCGATCAACATCATGTTCAGCGCCCCATGAGCGGCGGGAATCCGGTCCTGGCTCATACAATAGATCTGCGCGGGCTGCCCTCCTGTGGCAGAAGGCGTGATGGAACTCACATAAAAGCCTACAAAAGAGTAGCCCAGACATCGCCTGTAGGGAACCCGGTGCCCCAGCCGGCCCAGGATCCGGCGGGTACACAGGGCCTCACACCCCACATAGCCCAGCATTAAAAATAAGCCTCCAAAAAGAAAGGGGATTTTTACCTGCTTCAGACTCTCCCACAGCAGACCCAGGGGCTGTCCCCGAAACAGTACCGCTCCGGTCACGGCCATCATAATCACCAGGAATATACTCCCCAAATATTTCTTTTTTCCCTGTATCATATTATCCTCGTTCCTGCATATCGCAGGCCGAGCCTGCGATACTGCGTTAATACGTATTTGGATGTGGAACATCCAAACTTACCTCTTCGTGAATATCGCTGGCTTTGCCTGCGATATTCCTTAATGCGTATTTGGAAGTTTTACTTCCAAACTTACCTCTTTCCTGCATATCTACCACTTATTTGACCCGGCAGGCACTTAACCCGCCGGGAAATGCCGAATCATCCACCTGGCTCTTACACCAGAATCCCTCCTTCTCCGGCCACCACATCCATCATCCGGTTCAATGTTCCCGCCTGCAGCTGTCTTCTGAGACATTCCATATGATAGGCCGCAGATGATAAACACCCCTTATCCAGCAAAATCTCCTGTATCTCCCCGGCACAATTCTCCGAACTGGCCACCCAGCCGATGCCCTTCTCCACCATCCATCTGGCATTGTTCCGCTCATTCTGTAAGGTGGCAGGCCAGGTAAGGACGGGGACCCTGGCAAAAATTGCCTCAAACAGAGTTATACCGCCGGGCTTGGATACAATCAAATCCGCCTTGGCCATATAGTCCCACACCCGGCCCACATAGCCCTCCACCTGAATGTTTTCCCATCTTCCGCACAGGCGCTTATAAAGTCTCCTGTTGCGGCCGGTGATAATGGTGGTGTGGGTATTGGGAATTCTGTCCAGGGCCTCGTAAAAGGCAGTATCTTTTGGCAAAAGTCCCAGTCCCCCTCCCATAATCAGCAATTCCCGCTTTTTTCCCTCGCTGTGACGGGGCAGATGCCTGAATTCGTCTCTGACAGGTATACCCGTGACACACACCAGACGGGGATCTACCCCTCTTTCCGCCATACTCCGGCGTATCTCCCCGCTGGGCACCAGATAACAGTCCGTGTTGCGGTTAATCCATTCCGGATGGGTGCTAACATCCGTAACGCATGTTATTAACGGAAGATCCAGCGCAGCGCCGTCCTCTGTGTTGACAGACATACCCTCCCCCGCCTTCTCCTTGAGCCGTGAGACCAGCTGCGCACACAGCGGATGAGTGGCAATCACCACATCCGGTCGCTGTCTGGAAAGCAGCTGCGTCAGACGTTCCATAAACACCCCCTCAAAGGGCGGATGCACATCGGGATGTCCCTTGCCCGTTATTCGGTAATACATATTGAATATATGTCTTCCATGGGTAACCAACAGATTAAAACATTTATAGAGGACACCCGAAAGATTTGGCAGGGCATAGGCGGGGAAATCCACCACCTCCACCGACGCGCCCGGACGACTGCCCAACAGCTGCTGCCGCAGGGACTGGGCCGCGCTCCAATGCCCCATGCCAAATTTTCCGGTCAAGATCAAGATATTCATTGCACATTCTCCTTCCATCCGGCTATAGCATAACAACCCTTTCTAAAGTCCGACTGAAGGAAAAACGAAAGAAATTATAAAGAAATATCCAATAAAATTGTGGCTAAAAACCAAGATTTTCCCCCACAAGAATCACATGGATCCTCCCCGCGTGTCTGGAAAAGCGCGTGGTCAGGAACTGACAGCAAATCGTATCCGGAGATTTACAATCTGCGCAGGATCCGGTAACCTTGCAGGGCGTATTGATAGGAAACCGCTGCGTATTGCAGGTTGCGGCTTCATTTCGGGCACGGTACACCGCCGCATCCACATCCTTGCAGATCTTGTTCATGCCCACAATCATAAGCACATGTCTGGGACCGTAAGCAATGGCGGAAACCCGGTTGGAATTGCCGTCTATATTGACAAGAATCCCATCCTGTGTCACCGCATTGCTGCTGGTGAGAAAATAATCCGCGTCATATACGGCCAGTTCGATCTTACGCTTTTCCTCTGGCGTCTGGGCGGCATCGCGATTGTACACACGATAATCGCCTTCAATCACCGCCTGCTTCAAGCCGATCTCCTGAATACTCATGGAACCGCCCCAGCTGACACTGCTGCCCTGAGGAATCAGTTCCAGAGCCTTTTGCAGCGCCTCCTCTTTGGTGGCGGCATAGTATCCTTTCATATTGCGGCTTTCCAGTCCCTTGATGACCGTAGCGGCCAGAAGTTCATTTCTTTTGACTCTGTTTTCATCCATTGCATTTTCCTCCTATTTTAGATTCTTTACAACCCCTATTGCGCAGGTTTCCCTGCCGCCACACATGGCCGATGTTGTCAGAGACCTGCTGTTGAAGGTCTTAGGAACTTCTTAGGACCATGTCCTTCTGAGTTCTGGACTCTTCCAAGGTCCTTGACCTTCTGAGGTATTGGGATCTCCCATGGTCCTTGACCTTCTGAGGTATTGGGATCTTCCATGGTCCTTGACCTTCCGTTGTACATATTATTCTATGAACTGTGACACCTTTTCCTATATGTATCTGTCATTTTTATTATTTACTCAAATTCCAATGTTTTCTACTATTTTTTAGCAATTCCTGTCATATTTACTGTTATAACGCCTGTCATAAAACAATTATGACAGGCGTGTCTTTTACTGCTGTGGAATTTGTGCGGCTCCCGTCTGCTGGGACAGAATCTCCGTGATCTTCTGGATCAACTCGTCTTCTTTCAAGCGGAACTTGATCTCCACACGCCGGGAAGCGGCCATGTCGATCTCCCCGGTGCCCGCCACATAGATGGGGCTGCTGTAGGAACGTCCGTTGATGGTCAGCATGGACTGCAGCTGCTCAACCTTCGCCTCGCTGAGACCATTGGCCGGATCCAATATATATCTGGCCACCGAACTGGCACGTTCCGAGGACAGATCCATATTGTGCTGATAGCTGCCGGAAGTATCCGTGTGCCCCTCAATGATAATCTCCGCAATATAGTCCCGGAACTGATCCTGCAGCAGTACGTCCAGATACATGGGAATGATCTCCGTCAGGGTAGCCTTGCTGGCGTCCGTCAGGTTAGCGCTGCCATATTTAAACAATACATCAGAGGAAAAGCTGATGGAACCGTTCTGGGCATCCACCTTCATGCTGGAATTGTTGAATCTGGATTGCAGCTGTCCGATAATGTCCGTCCTCACTCCCACAATATCCTGTAACTGGCTCCGGGTGGACTCCAACTCTCCCCTGGCCTCGTCGATCTCCAGATAGGCCGCCGCCAGCTGCTCCTTGGTCAGGGCCGCCGCGTCATAAGCCTCCTGGAGCTTTAACAGGGAATCCTCCAGGTCATGCTTGGACGCTTCTATCTCACTGCGGTAATTGTCCAGGTCTATCTTGGCCAGTTCCAGTTCCTCAGATGCTATGTCCAGCTTTTGTTTCGCTGCGTTCAGTTCGATCTGGGTCTGTTCCAAATCCGTGGTTTTCTGTTTATAGATCGCCAGCGTGATGGCGATAATCAGGATAAAGATCAGCAGCAGGGCCGCCATCATGTCCGAGTAAGACTGCCAAAAGCTGGGTTCCTCAAACGCCTCTCTCTTTCTATATCTCCTTGTCAACTTTCTCTCACACCCTTTCTTTGTCCAGAAAGTCTCGTTCCGGCCAGGTAACTATTCACAGAAATGATTGCCTGGCCAAAGTTAGATTCTGGCATTAACCATAAATAGTGACTCTACTAGTCTTTCAAGCCCCCTTTACATATCATGAGTCTCCGCATAAGTGTACAGCTGGTTGCTGATCTCCTCATTGATGGTGGTGCAGGTGGCATCGATCCTCTCTGCCTGCTCCCCCAGCTGCCGGGCCATGGCCTCCTGCCTGTCCATCGTCTCCTCCAGCGCCTTTTGCAGAGAACGGTTAGCCTGTAACAGTTCTTTGGTGGTATCCGCCATGCTGCGGTAATTATCGGCATAAGTCTCCTGGGCCTTACATGCCTTCTGCAGGGTCGAGCCCAGCCTGTCAAAATCAGCTCCCAGGGCCTGCTCCATGTTGGCGGTAAACCGCTGTGCCATCCGATCCAGGCTCTCCGCCTGGTCTCTGGCCTCACCCTTCAAAAGTTCGAGCATCTGTTTCATGGAGTTGGCCATATTGGCTTGATAGACCAGCATAGCCTTAGTATTGTCGTCCGTGTTATTGACCATTGGCTCCACGCACTCCCGGAAGGCCGCCAAAAATTCCTGCAGCTTGTCGTAGGCATCCGCCATCAGGCTGCGGTAGGCAAACTGGAATACCAGAGAGAACAGGATACCATATACCGAGGTGTGAAAGGCCACCTTCATGCCGTCCAGCAACGGTCCCACATTGTCCGAGATAGTATAGATATCATTGCCGTTAAAAGATCCCAGGCCGATGGACAGACCGATAAAAGTACCCAGAATCCCCAAACCCGTCATGGTGCCGGAAATGGCGGAATTGTAATAATTCATACCCACCTGGTTCAACATCTCCTCATTGAGATAGTCCTCAATCTCACACCGCCCCATAAGCCCGTGCTTGGTCTGGAAACTGTTCATTTTTTTCTGATAGCGGTAAAAAGCTTCGTCCAGCACATCGTCCTCAAAAACTTTGCTCTTGGCCCGGTAGGTCTCCCACAGCTTATGGTCGCCGCCATCATATGCCTTATAAATCTTGTCCGCCTCATTAAGCAGTTTGTCCGTCATACGGTTCAGCCTGAAAAAGCTGGAAAAGGAGATCAGAAATAAGATGCCAATCAACAGCAGAAACATCAGATTGATCACCAGGTTGCTGACGGACGTGACCTGCCCGGTGAACACCCCGTTTACTACCAGCACGAAGCCCACCACGAACAGATACACCGGCAAAAGCAAATAATACATTCTGTTTTTCATTGGTTTTCCTCCATTCCCCCTCCTTGCGGCAGGGCTATATACAAAATATTTTTCTTATTTTTTCCCTTTTACGTGAATTTTAGCATATTCCTTTTTTTACCACAAGTAATAAGCGGAAATCTTAAATAAAATTTAGAAATTGTTCATACATTTTAACAAAAAAGATCTATATGTAACATTCCTGTCACATATAGATCTTGTAGCTTTTCCCAGTTCCGGCACCGCCATGCACTTGGCCGCGGGACCGTCTATATTTTTCAAGTCTGACTCTCCAAAATGGATCCCATTTCCCTGCTATGCTACACGGCTACATCCACATTGTTGCCCTTAAATGCCTCCGCCTGAAGAGATTTGGCATTCTTCTCATAGGGATTGTCTTCGTTATACTGGATTTTGGTACTGGTGGTGCCACCCGCCACATAACTGCGCCCGCACTCCGGGCACACACCCATATGCAGCTGCACACTGGCCTGCAATACCTTGCCGTCATTCAGCGCCGCCTTCTTATAAGCATTGGAAACATGTTCCTGCTCATGGGCCATCACCGCCGATCCTGCCGACTGGGGCGAGATATGGGTCGCCGACTTGAAGCTCACCATCTCGTCGGATCCATCCTTATACTTTCTTGATTTGCAGGTCTGGCACTCTGCCCTGCCCACTCTCTTGGACGCCCGGCTCTCCTCGACACCCTTTGCGCCGTCCACTGTCCCTGCAGCCCCCACGGGAAGCATACGCTTCGCCCCGTCCACACCGGCTGCACTGCCTGCCGCACCGCTGACAGAACCATTCATACCATAACTCATACTATAGGGCATGGAGCCGACTCCCATAACGCTAAGTCCCATCAGAACTCACATCCTTTCCTGCCAGAATATTCCTATATTTAGTATAAGCAACATTTTCCCGGTTGTCAACGGTTGATGCGGGACTTTTGACATGATATTTTATACTCTTTTTATATTTTCGTCCATATATGGGCTACATTTTCTTTTATCCCATGCTATCATATATTTATGTGAAATCGTCGAGGCCAATGATTCTATCATCAACCACATCCAGTCATTTCACCATATTTCACCCTAATTAACGCAAGCAGTCTATGAAAGGAGCATTTTATGCCAACAGAATCTGTCATCATCGGCCAAAGGCTATGGGACGAAATCACAAAAGCTCTCAGCCTCAATATGACCCACCGACTTCTCCCGGTAATCCGGGAAGCCTACGGAAAGGAATATCCACCTCATACTCCTATACAGCTTCTCTCCACGGTTCATTCCACCTATTTGGACAACCCGTCCCAGAAGCTGTCTTCCAAGTTGATGGACATCTCCGTTCTAGTGGGGGAAACTGATTACTACCACATTGAGAGCCAGATGGACAATGACCACCATATGGTCATCCGTATGATTGCCTATGACCTCCACTTTGCTATCCAGCACAGTACCGCGGAAAACGCTGCCACCAGGGAGATCACCCTGCATTTTCCCCATTCCCTGGTAATCTACCCGCAGCAGAATAGCGCCATCCCCGACAAGCTCCAATGCCGGCTGATCTTCCCGGATGGCAGTCAACATATCTACCAGGTTCCCACGGTACGCATACAGACCTACTCTCTGGAGGATATCGGCAAAAAACATCTGGACTTCTTCATCCCCTTTACTTTGCTTCATTTCCGTCCAAGACTGGAAAGTGAAACTGCTATTTTACCGGCGGAAGAATTGACAGACTTCGTGGAAAGACTTATAGTTATCTTGCAGGCAGAAGTGGAGGAGGGCATTCTGACACAGTTGGAATGCAATGACTACATCAATCTGCTAAATAAAGCTTCCGCGCACATTTTCCACAAATACCCTGCATATCATGAGGAGGTGTTAAAAGTGACAGAACCCTTGATTAAATTACCCAGCGTTGAGTTACGGGAATTAAAAGAAGCCATTGAACAAAATAAAGAAGAGCTTGCTCATACTAAAGAGGATCTCTCTCTCACAAAAGAGGATCTCTCTCTCACTAAAGAGGACCTCTCTCTCACTAAGGAGGACCTCTCTCTCACTAAGGATGAGCTTGTTCACACTAAAGAGGACCTCATTCTCACTAAGGAGGATCTCTCTCTCACTAAG
>CAMWTF010000032.1 GCA_947177105.1 uncultured Lachnospiraceae bacterium
TCATTCAGGTCATCCATGTATGTGGGGCCTGCCGGCGCCAGATGGCAGAGGTTAGGGGTCTTTTCGCTGATGGGATTGGCAAAGCTTATATCAAAATCAAAGCCGATCTCATGGGCAATGGCAGGCAGATGCAGCATGGAGTTGGTGGAACAGCCCAAGGCCATATCCACCGTCAGGGCGTTCATGATTGCCTCCTTGGTCATAATATCTCTGGCACGGATATTCTGCCTCAGCATCTCCATCACCGCCATGCCTGCATGTTTCGCCAGCTTGATACGCTCGGAGTACACCGCCGGTATGGTGCCGTTGCCCGCAAGGCCCATACCCAGCGCCTCCGTCAGGCAGTTCATGGAATTGGCGGTGTACATGCCGGAGCAGGAACCGCAGGTAGGGCACACCTTGTTCTCAAATTCACAAACATCCTCCTCGGTCATGGTGCCCGCCGCATAGGAACCCACCGCCTCAAACATGGAGGACAGGCTTCTCTTCTGTCCCTTTACATGTCCCGCCAGCATGGGGCCGCCGGATACAAACACTGTGGGCAGGTTCAGTCTTGCCGCCGCCATCAGCAGGCCCGGCACGTTCTTGTCACAGTTGGGCACCATCACCAGGGCGTCAAACTGATGGGCGATGGCCATACACTCGGTGGAATCCGCAATCAGATCCCGGGTCACCAGAGAGTACTTCATGCCCACATGGCCCATGGCAATGCCGTCGCACACCGCAATGGCAGGGAATACCACAGGCACCCCCCCCGCCTCCGCCACGCCCAGCTTCACTGCGTCCACAATCTTATCAATATTCATATGGCCGGGCACGATCTCATTGTAAGAACTGACGATGCCCACCATGGGTTTCTTCATCTCCTCCTGGGTAAAGCCCAGAGCATTAAAAAGACTTCTGGCCGGCGCCTGCTGCATACCGGCTCTCGCGTTGTCGCTTGTCATCATATTGTAATTCCTCCTATTATTAATAGCTGCGCGATGGCTCTAAAGGGTTACATTCCTTCGGGACACACGCCCCTCTTCTATATTCTCTCCGCAATCAAGTCACCCATCCGGGCAGTACCCACCTGGGTGATGTTCCCCGTGGTCTCCTCCCCCTTCTGGGGCATGATGTCGATGGTTCTGTAACCTTCCGTCAGCACCTGCTTCACCGCTGCCTCCACCGCATCGGCTTCCCGATCCAGGTCAAAGGAGTACCGCAGCATCATGGCGGCGCTGAGGATCGTGGCGATGGGATTGGCAATGCCTTTGCCCGCAATGTCCGGGGCGGATCCGCCGCTGGGCTCATACAGCCCAAACTTCGTATCGTTCAGGCTGGCGCTGGCCAGCATACCGATGGATCCGGTCACCATGCTGGCCTCGTCGGACAGGATATCGCCGAACATATTCTCCGTCAGAATCACGTCAAACTGCGCGGGATCCTTTACCAGCTGCATAGCGCAATTATCCACCAGCATATGCTCCAGAGTCACCTCCGGGTAATCCTTTGCCACCTCTTCCACCACTGCCCTCCAGAGCCTGGAGGAATCCAGCACATTGGCCTTGTCCACGCTGGTCACTTTTTTACGGCGCTTCATGGCTATGTCAAAGCCCTTAATGGCAATCCGGCGAATCTCGTTCTCGTCATAAGTCAAGGTGTCAACGGCCTTGCGCACACCGTTTTCCTCCACGGTCCTGCGCTCACCGAAATACAGACCGCCGGTGAGTTCCCGCATAATCATCATATCAAATCCAGCTCCGCTGATCTCCTCCTTCAAAGGACAGGCCGCCGCCAGTTCATCATAGAGTACCGCAGGCCGCAGATTGGCAAACAGATTCAGCTCCTTGCGGATCTTAAGCAGACCCGCCTCCGGCCGCAGATTGGGGGGCAGCTTGTACCAGGGGGAGGTGGTGGTATTGCCGCCGATGGAACCCATCAGCACCGCGTCCGCCGCCTTGGCCGTAGCCACCGCCTCCTCCGTCAGGGGCACCCCATGCACATCAATGGACGCGCCGCCCATCAGAATATCCGTAAACTTCATCGCATGGCCGTACTTATCGGCCACCTTTTCCAGCACTTTTTTTGCTTCCGCCACAATCTCCGGGCCGATTCCGTCCCCGGGAATACAGGTAATCTTCAGTTCCATAACTTCCTCCTACTATTATATTCCGTAACCGCCCCGTTTCCCGCCTTGGGTATAAGAGGAGATTATTTTTCTAAACAGTATAACACAGACTCTACTATTCTTCAAATACATATTGTTTATATTTTCATAAGGAATACTATCTGAATCAAAGCGAAACCGTACACCGGAGACAAATCCATGCGAAAAAAAAGCCAAAATCCATTGATTTATCAAGGAATTTCGGCTTAAATTCACCGTGCGTTAGAGGATTCGAACCCCCGACCTTTTGGTCCGTAGCCAAACGCTCTATCCAGCTGAGCTAAACGCACATATGCTGCAGGTTTCCCCTGCAACATTAAGTATATTACTAAATTCTGCTCCAAATGTCAATAGCTTTTTCTAATTTTTTTCGTTTCCTCATTCAGATTTTCTACAATGGCCGTTACCTCAGATACCATGCTGCTGTTCTTCTCACAGGCTTCATAGGTCTCGCTGGAATGTGCGGATACTTCCTCCGTGATAGCGGAGATAGTCTGAATGCTCTCCACGATACCGGCATTGGCCGTCTCCAGATCCATCACGGTCCCCCTCATGGCGCTGGTCTGCCGCCCGATATTTTGGGTCATCTCAGCAATCTTTTCAAAGCTGCCCCGGACCTCCCTGGCTGTCACGGCATGGGACTTGTTGCTGCCGGTCACTAAGTCAATAGCCTCGGATACCTCCTTGAGCTCCGCATTGATGTTCTGGATGAGTTCTGTGATACTGACGGTTGCTGACTGGGTCTGATTGGCAAGGGATGATATCTCTCCCGCCACCACTGCAAACCCCCGCCCCGCATCGCCTGCCCTGGCTGCCTCAATACTGGCGTTCAATGCCAAAAGACTGGTCTGGCTGGTGATGCCGGTAATCATCTCAATGATGGTATTCATCTTCTCTGTCTGTATGCTCAGGTCTTCCATCTTGCTGATTACCGTGTTATTAGCTTCTATGGACTTCTTCACCTGCTCCGTCATCGCGTCAACATTTTTCTGGCCGCTCTGGATCATTCCCGCCGCGTCGTCCACGCCCCGGTCAATGCTCTCCGCATTTTCCTTCACCTTTGCGATATGGTTCAGGATCTCCTCTGTGCGATCTATCTGCTGCTGTACCGAATCCGCCGTCTCCGTGCTTCCCTGGGTTACCTCCTTCATGGACCCCTGGATATGTACCACCGACTGATCGAGCTGTTCCATCTTCTCTGTCACCTGCTCGATCCCCTGGCTGATCTGCTCCGCCAGCTGCAGTGTGTTGTTCAGCATCTGTGTGGACTTATCCTTTTCCTCGTTCAGATTATCCAGCTTGTTCCTGTTGAGCTTATTCAGGCATACCGTGGTTATAACACAATATACCGCAATCAGCATAATACTGGTTGCCCGGATTTCCACATCCGCGATCTGGTCATACGCATAGCCTGCAGTCATCGCCACATATACGATATCCAATATATTAAGCAGGCAGAGAGTCCCACAGTACAGAGCGCTGAAACGCACATCTGAATATAAAAGCAGGACAACAAACATCGGAATGGCATAAACAAAATTGGTGACGCTGTTGGCCGTGAAAATGGCAAATACATATAGTATACCGTATAACACGCCTATCACATGCATGATAGCCTTACTCTCCGGGTTCTTTTTATACAACAGCCATTCCACAATAATCGGCACAATACACAGTGCGGTAAACACACATATGTAACCTATTGTTCTGGCGCCCTTAAACAGCTCCAGCATGTAGGCGAGAGCAAGCACCACATCTATGAACGTGTGACACCAAAGAGCCGCCCTGTTAATATACGCTTTTTCTGATAGTTTCATTTCCGCCCTCCAATAAATAGACTTTCTGTTTGTCTCCAAAAAACAAAAACTGGTACTTTCGTATTATAACATGCTTTTTTTCAAAATGGTAGAATAAATATGATTTTCTCTGTTATTTTTTCAAGAATATGCTATAATGGTCAGTGTGCGCTAATGCCTGGGCTCCCGCCGCTGTCGATGTCAAGCGGTATCCCCGAGGCATACGCTGTGCATGTGCGAGAAGGATGCTTTATAGATTCCAGGAGGTATATATGCTGCAATTAGAGAACCTCTCTTTTCAGGTGGCGGATGAGTCCGACTCCCGGAAAGAGATTATCAAAAACTTAAATCTGACTATTGATAACCACCGCTTCATCGTCATTACCGGACCCAACGGCGGAGGCAAGTCCACCCTGGCCAAGCTGATCATGGGTATTGAGAAGCCCACCGGCGGCCGGATTCTTTTTAACGGACAGGATATCACGGAGCTTTCCATCACGGAGCGGGCCAAATGCGGCATCAGCTTTGCGTTTCAGCAGCCTGTGCGCTTCAAGGGGATCAAGGTCAAGGACCTGATTACCCTGGCCGCCGGGGATGCCCTCTCCACCGCCGGGGCCTGTGAGTATCTGTCCAAGGTGGGTCTCTGCGCCAGAGACTATATCAACCGGGATGTGGACGCCAGCTTATCCGGCGGGGAGTTGAAGCGCATTGAAATCGCCACCGTGCTTGCGCGAAACACTGCTTTGTCCGTATTTGACGAGCCGGAGGCGGGCATTGACCTGTGGAGCTTTAACAATCTGATCAAGGTCTTTGAGGATCTGCACGACATTGATTCTGACCGCTCTCTGATCATCATCTCCCACCAGGAGCGCATTCTGAATATTGCGGACGAGATTGTGGTGATCGCCGACGGACAGGTAAAAGCCCAGGGCCGCAGGGAAAACATTCTCCCGGAACTGCTGCAGGATACAGGCAGCTGCCGCTTTTACCAGGAAGTACAGTGAGACGCTCTGCCCTGCCGGGATGATGTCGTCAGGGCGGAGCAGGGAACATGTAAAACTCTAATTAAGGGGGTATTTTGTCATGGATGCAATACAGAAAGAACTGCTAGAGCAGGTAGCGGGGCTGCACGAGATGCCCGCCGGGGCCTATAATATCCGGGCCAATGGCGAAGCCGTGGCCCGAAGCACCACTGCGCATATTGATATCGTCACCAAGACGGACAAATCGGGCATTGATATCGTTATAAAGCCCGGCACAAAGAAAGAAAGCGTACACATCCCTGTAGTACTTAGCCAGAGCGGATTGACCGAGATGGTCTATAATGATTTTTATATCGGAGACGACTGCGACGTGACCATTGTGGCAGGCTGCGGCATTCACAACAGCGGCGACCAGATGTCCAAGCATGACGGAATCCACACCTTCTATATCGGGAAAAATTCCCATGTGAAATATGTGGAGAAGCATTACGGCTCCGGAGAGGGAACCGGAGAACGGATTATGAATCCTGAGACTGTGGTGGAGCTTCAGGAAAACAGCTTCATGGAGTTGGAAACTGTGCAGATCCGGGGGGTGGATTCCACAAGACGCTCCACCCGGGCCACTCTGGCGGATGGGGCCAAGATCATTGTCACCGAGAAACTGATGACCCACGGAAAACAGTATGCTGAGACTTCCTTTGATGTGGACTTAAACGGGGAGGGGTCCAGCGCCAATGTGATCTCCCGGGCGGTGGCAAGGGATGACTCCCGTCAACTGTTCCTGGCGAAAATCAATGGCAACAACCGCTGCGTAGGACATTCCGAATGTGACGCCATCATCATGGACAACGCCAAAATCAGCGCCGTTCCGGAGATCACGGCCAACCATCTGGATGCGGAACTGATTCATGAAGCCGCCATCGGCAAGATCGCCGGAGAGCAAATCGTCAAGCTGATGACCCTGGGACTGACCGAGGCACAGGCCGAGGCTCAGATTGTCAACGGGTTCCTGAAATAACCGTCATCGACCAGTATAGTCAAATGCGGTATCCTCCTCCGTTCGGGAGATACCGCATTATTTTTTCTCGCAGTCTATCGTCCGCTTCGCTCCAGAGGCGTGACTCCTTCCAGCGAACGCAGGGTTTCCCGGCTTCTTCCTAATCCGTACCCCTTTCATCCAAATACACCTGTACCCGGTTGTCCAGAATCTCCACCGTTTTTTCCAGTGATCTGTCCCCGGAAAAATAGGGTTCCAGTTCTTCCTCCAATATACTTTCCAGTTCCATGGCATAAAATCTGTAGGGCTGCGCCTGCTCAAGCAGTTCTTCTAAAATCCCAAGCTGTTCCTGACTAAGGCCGTCCTCCTGCCAGACGATATATCCATCATCGTAGTACAGCGGTTCTAACGCCTCTTCCGCCTTTTTTCGCTCCTGTTCCACCAGATCAAAAATCGTGTTAAGCCGAACCGGCATAATAAAGCTATTCCCATCCGCCATACACAAATTCTGGGCCTCCTTTGTCAACATGAACCGCATAAACTCCCTGATTCCCTCCAGCTTGTCCGTGGCCTGATTTACATACAGGCAGTCCGCCCGGACATAGACTCCCTTTTTCCCGGTACTGGTGGGATATCCCACATAGGAAGCTTTTCCTGCAAAACAAGTCTCTGCGTAGTCCAGTTGTCCCGGTTTCCACAGATGAAGCTCAAGTCCTGCGATTTCACCCCCCTGCAGCTTGGAGAGAACTTCCGAGGAATCATAATCCCCGTTGTCCGCATACTCTTTGGCAAATTTAAGCAGTTCCATAAAGGGCTGTTCGTCCAGATGGCTTTTCCCGGCTTTCCAGTCTATGTAAGCTGTGTTCTCATTGTCATAAAGCCCACATTGCAGTACGATGCTATAGGCATTATACTGCGAAAAATACCAATACAACGTCTTAGCCTCCGACTCCCGCACGGCCTTCATCATCTCTTCCACGGTCCAAGATGGACGGTCTCCCGCAACTTTCTGAGAGAAAACAAGACTATATAAAGTACATGAATAAGGGATGCCGTAAGTGACCCCATCCACCCTGCCATTCTCCAGCGCTGCGTTCAAAAAAAGAGAAGGATCATCAATAATCCCTTCCATGTCTCGAATATAGCCCTCTCTGGCATACTCTTTTGCCTCAAGGGGTGAAAGAAAAAACAAGTCCGGTCCCTTTCCGCTGGCAATCTCCATGAAAGCCCGGGAATCCTCCGTGGGGTCCTGAATAGTAATATGGTACTGTGAATTTCGACGGTTAAATCGGGTGATAATCTGTTGCAGGAATGTATCGCCGTATCCATACAGCAGAATCTCCTGCTGCTCGTTTGTCTCACCCTCCATAAGCCGATGCAGGGTCATAAGGCACAGAGTCCCATCCAAGGTTGCATGACACAGAATATCCCCGTCCTCCCGCAGCTGGATACTGTGAAGTTCCTGCGGTCTATAACCGCTGTCGCTAAAATTCAGCACCTGCCGAGGAGTGTCCCCGGACACCCATACGGCCTGCGCGTCCGCGTAATACAAAACACCATCCGGTCCACAGGTTATTAAGGACTCATAGGGCGCCACCACTTTGATCAGTTCATAGGAGGACGGTTTGCCCGCATCCTCCCAAAGCCGCAGCTGGTCATCCACATTCCCGTACCAGAGCATGGCCCCTGTCACCGGGTGACAGATACCTCCTCTCAGACAAGCGTTCAGCGAGGACTGCCTCAATTGTTTCCCATTTTTGTCATAGGCATAGATGGTTCCCCCAAAATCATCAACAAAATAGATATTCTGCTTCTGATCCTGACAGACGAAGGCTTCCTCCGCCTCCTTGGGCCATTCCATCAGAAGTTTTCCCTCGCTCCCGTCAAAAAATCCCAGAAAGCCCTGTTCTCCCCCCTCCGCATAATAGTCCGTAAGCCGCAGGAAAGCCCCTTCTTTTGTGGCACCCGCCAAAGCGTTTATAGAAATCGCCCTCTCTTCTATCCAACCCTCTCCAGACAGCGGAATCTGTTCCCATCTCCAGGTTTCCTCACGGAAAATCTGTAAAACATTTTCATAGTAGAAATTGTTTTCATCTTCATTCACAATGGCCAGGAACCGATAGATACTGCCGCTCTGGTAGACACGGTTCCTCTCCAGTACCTGGCAGTCCTCATGGCCCTCCAGAATATCGCTCTCATAAAGTGCCTGATCCGGGCTCGGTATCTCACGAATCTGTATAGAATACTGATATTCCTGCTGCTCCTCGGGATCGGATATAGCCTGCGGGGATCCCCCGCAGGCTATACTTGGTCCGCACAACCCCAATATTAAAAGCAGGCAGAACATTCTTTTTATTGCCTGAAACATATGGCCTTTCATAGACTAACCCTCATCTATTTTTTCTCACATGAAGTTTGAATGTATAACATTCAAATACGCATTAACGCAGTATCGCAGGCTCGGCCTGCGATATGCATGGAAGAGGTAAGTATGACGATCCTCTCCCCATTGATAAGGATCTGGCTTTTCCTCCGCTTCGCTCCAGAGGCGCTGTCTTACACGGAAAACTTTTTGACATCCTGCATCAGTTCTTCGATCTCCTTTTTCAGATCCGCCACCGTATCTATGGAGCGGCTGACAGTCTGAGACAGTTCTTCCGCCATTGCCGACGTTTCCTCCGATGAAGCCGCATTGTCTTCAGCCAGGGATGTAAGCGTATTCAATACCTCCATAATACCCAGTCTGCGCTCGTCAATCTCCTGTGTCATATTTTTAATATTCGCGATAGAACCCACATGGCTATCCAGCTGGGTATAGAGGCTGTTGAAATTATTTTCTGTCTCCCCCAGCGCCTTGACCTGTTCCTCTATGGTTACGCTCATCTTGTCCATAACAGACAGCGATTTAAGAGAATTTTCTCTCAAATTGTCAATGATATGGGTAATCTCCTCCGTGGCGTTGGCAGACTGATTCGCCAGGCCACCAATCTCGGCAGCAACAACAGCAAACCCTTTGCCGCTTTCCCCTGCCCTGGCCGCCTCTATGGAGGCATTCAGCGATAAAAGATTGGTCTGCGTAGAAATTTCTTCAATCAACTCCGTAGCCTTTTTAATGCTCTCCGCAGCATCGTTGGTAGCTTCCGCCTGGGCCTGCATACTTCTGACATCTTCCCGTGTCTTTTCATTCGCCTGAACCAGCTTGTTTAATTTGTCAAAGCACTCCTGGCTCAATCTCTTCATCGCGTCCGAATTGTTGTTCAGATCCGTTACTTCCCTGCTGGTATGATCAATTTCTTCCGCTATGGCATTGACCTCCGCCGATGCCTCCATTGTTGATCCTGCCTGTTTTGTAATATTCTGGGATATTCCCTCCACAGCCGTATCCACATCACGTATGGAATCTCCCATCTGTGAAAAAGCGAGTTCAAAATCACTGATCCCGGCATCTATTTCCTGCGCTACAGATGTAATAGCCTTGACCAGACTGTTAATCTGCCTGCGGGCCATATTCAATTTCTCGGCAGTCACGCCGATTTCATTCTTCTGCTTTACCTCTACATCTTCTGTCAGATTGCCTTCCGAAAGTTTTTCCGCAAAGCTCTGCATCTTTCTCAAAGGAATCACAACGATCTCACCAAAGATAAACGAAATAACCGCCGCAAGCGCTATCAGCACGGCGCAGCAGCCCGCCATAATTGCGCAGGCGGTATAGAAATCCTTTTTAATAGAATTATTGACTTCCTGCATGTCCAATTTCATGTCATCCACATAATTGCCTGTGGAGATCGCCCAGCCCCACGGCTCAAAGAACCCGGAATACGCAATCTTCGGAGCCACCGTCACCCCATCCGCTTTTGTAAAATAGAACTCATTAAATCCGCCTGCGTCCGCCGACAGACAGGAATTCATGATCTCCTGAATGATCATCACACCATTCTGGTCTTCCAGATCATACCTGTTGCTGCCCTCCTGCTCTACAAGAATCGGATGCATCACCAAAACGTAATCTGTATCATCAATCCAAAAATATCCGCTTTCGTCATCCCTGTACCGCATGGCACGGACAATCTCACTCGCCTCCTCCTGCGCTTCCGCCTCTGACATATCTCCTGCCAGAACCTTGTCATACTCCATTTGAAGAATAGCGAGCACACTCTGCACCTGGGACTTAATCTCCGTATTATAACCCTCGTCCATGGCCGTTTCATATTTGTCATATGCCACGGTGGTGATGGACCTGACGGCAAAAATACCGATTACCCCCACCACGGCGCAGATAAGCGCCGCTAAAGCTACACATACTCCTACCAAAGTTGTCTTCAAACTCTTTTTCCGCTTCATAACCTTCCCCCTCTTATCTCTCAGAAATAGAAACTACTATATAAAATATACACCTCCTATATGCTTTTTTCAAGGATTTTTGGACAAATTCCCTTTATATACTCTGAAACATTTCTGAAATTCAACATTTTTCACCAAAAAATTTATGGAAATATCCTGTTCGGGCATGAAACTTTGACAGGCCCATGCGCATACAATACACTATAAAAAAACATGGAGGCACTATCATGAGTGACTTAACTGCTACTAACTGCGGCTGCTCCACTAACAGCTGCAATAATGGCTGTGGCTGTGGAACCAGCCTGTTTGGCGGCGGCGGCAGCTGCTGCTGGATCATCCTGCTTTTATTATTCTGCGGAAACGGCAATGGCATCGGCTTTGGCAACAACGGCTGTGGCTGTGGCTGCGAAAACAATAATAACGGCTGCGAATGGCTGATCTGGATCCTGCTGCTGTCCTGCTTCTGCGGCGGCAACAACGGCTGTGGCTGCAACAACACCTGCGGCTGCAATCGCTGCTAAGATCATGACTTAGGAGGCGGGTCCCCTTCGGGGGACCTGCTTGCCATAAAACAAACTGTATGCCGCACAGGCAATCGCGCATTGAGACAATGATGCAGGCAGAGATAGGTTTGGATGTGAAGCATCCAAATACCGATTGGTGCAATATCGCAGGGAACGCCGGCGATATGCACAAAGAGGTAAGTTTGGCTTAACGCAAGCTTAAGATATGCCGGAAAGAGGAAACCATGGATAAAGTAACCGCCTTTGACGCCTTATTTACCAACAATCAAATCCAGAAGTTGAAAGTTTTGATTTCCTATGTGGACAGCCCTATGCAGCGGCAGCTTGCAATCTATATCAAGTTCCTGGAATTGAAATACACCATGGAGCTGTTCCAGCGCTCCCCACGGCTGTCCGTCTTTCCCGCCCCTTCGGAAGACTCCCCTGACCCGGCAAAGCTCTGCCAGGAGATCACTCCCTATTGCAGCCCCAGGGAACAGAGCCAGCTGAACCAGTTTGCGTCAATGCTCCAGGCCATGAGCCACTACCAGGAGATGATGGAGATGGTAAAGATGTTTCAGGAAATGTTCCCCGAAGGAATGTCCTTTCCCGGCACAGAAACCGGTGACGGCGACACTCCCCCGGACGCCGGGGCCGCTGGCGGCATGAGTCCTGACATGATGGCCGCCGGGCTTGGCGGCTTGTTTGGGGGAAATATGCCTGACTTGTCCCAGCTTATGTCCATGATGAGCATGATGCAGCCTGCGGATCCCCCGCCTGCACCGGCCCAGCCTACAGACGACAGTGCCTGACGGCGGCATCCGCCAATTATATTTTCAGACAACCTTTCATGCAAAGCGGAAGGTCCCAAGACCTTCCATACAGCGGACTCCCATACAACGCACTGATAAATAGCTGGACGCCTTGGCGGGCAGCTATTTATCACCTGCTTGTGTGTTGGATGGGAGTCTGCGGAACTCAAAACAGCGGGCTCCCATACAACGCACTGATAAATAGCTGGACGCCTTGGCGGGCAGATATTTATCACCTGCCTGTGGGTTGGATGGGAGTCCGCGGAACTCAAAACAGCGGACTCCCATACAACGCACTGATAAATAGCTGGACGCCTTGGCGGGCAGATATTTATCACCTGCTTGTGTGTTGGATGGGAGTCTGCGGAACTCAAAATAGGAGGAACAAATATATGGAACCAACCACTGACATTCCCAGTTGGATGGAAGACCCTTCCGTTCAGGACATTCCCCGCGAGAAGCTTGCCTTTTTATCCCAGCTCTACCAGCAGGGACAGGGCAAGACCCAGAAGGAGATGATGTCCTTCCTGATGCCCATGATGGCACAGGCCAGACAAAAGGGCCTGACCTTCACCCCGAAGGAGCTGCAGATCGCCGTGGCGGCTATCCGCAAGGCCAGCACCCCGGAGGAGCTGCGCCAGATTGACCAGATCATGAGCAAGGCCAAAGAAAAAAAATAAATTTTATAAAAACACTTTAACCAATGCCGGACTGCGGGTACTATATAGACAGGTGAGGCAGATAAGACCTGCTCATCTGAAGGAATATGCGCGTATCCTTTCCCGCCCGACCGCCCGTTTCAGCGGGCGGCGGGTCCTAACCCATTGACGGTCACAGTTCAGAGAAAAACAGCAGCTGCCTGAGCGGCCAGACAGAGAGCTTCGGCATTGTGTACCGGCCCTGCGGACGCGGAACATTAAAGCGGAAAATTAAATAAGAAAGGAACCACATGAAGCATAATCAGGGTTCCGCCTTCGCGGAAGAAAATATGAAAACCATTTACGCCTATGCCCTCTCCCG
>CAMWTF010000033.1 GCA_947177105.1 uncultured Lachnospiraceae bacterium
GTCGGCCTACAGCAGCCAGATCACTTCGGCGGAAATCAATGTAACCAATATGACGAACGCATCCTATTTCTTTTCAGGCTGTGAGAATATGACTAGTGTGGATCTGAGTGGGTTTACCACAGGTAATCTGACGGATACACATGGTATGTTTCAAAATTGCAGTAATTTAACCAGTCTGAACCTCAGCGGCTTTAACACGGGAAATGTTACCAATATGCAATACATGTTTAACGGCTGCAGCGGTCTGACCAGTTTGGATGTAAGCAGCGGCTTTGTCACAGCTAACGTGACTGATATGACAGGTATGTTTCAAAATTGCAGTGGCCTGCCTAGTCTGGATGTCAGTGGTTTTGACACTGGGAACGTGACCTCTATGTATAGCATGTTTAACGGCTGCAGCGGATTGACCAGTCTGAATGTCAGCAGCTTTAATACTGGCAGCGTAGGAAATATGGGGCAGATGTTCAGCAACTGTAGTGGCTTGACCTCTCTGGATCTCAGCAATTTTGATACCCGTAACGTAACAGATATGAAAAATATGTTTTTGGAGTGTCGTGGACTGCAAAGCTTGGATGTGGGAGGATTTAATACCTCCAATGTAAATAATATGGAAGCCATGTTTTCAGGCTGTATCAGCTTGACAAGCCTGGATATCAGCAGTTTCGACACCGCCAATGATATGTTATATATAGTAAACCTGATCAGCACCTGCGACAGTCTAACTACGATCCAATGTCCCATCAATCTGAATAAGGTGGTCTATCTGCCTGATGTACCAGGGACTGTATGGCAGAATCTCCCTGACGAAACGGAACTGACAGAGTTGCCTCAGGGGCTGGATTATAGCGCTACACTGACTCGCAGCAATACATCATATACACCGGAGATCACTACTACCACCCCCGATCTGAACATGGAAGATGTGGTCAGGGTAAAATACGTTCCATACTCCTACACCGTGGAGACCAACAATATAGATCCGGATAACATAGTCACCTTCTCCGTGGCAGAGGGAAGGCTGGCGGACGGGCTGCTGATGTATCCCGCCACCGGCGAAATCTATGGCGTACCTACAGAAGCAGGTGAATTTAAGATTACTGTGATGGCAGCCTACAGCAACCCAGCGTATCTCCCATCTTATGCGGAACTGGTACTGACGGTTCTGGACAACACGGACAGCAATGTGGGTCTGGCTACGGACTCCGGCTATGATATCACCCAGCCGGTGACTGGCTTTAATGTGGAAAATATCGTGGGAAACGGCGCCCAGACGCTGATTTCTCAGGGTGAGTACTCGGAGTTTAGGGATGTATACATAGATGGTAAGAAACTGACCGAGGGGCAGGATTATACCTCCGAGGCCGGCAGTACCAGAATTACGATCATGAACCAGACTCTGGCAGACGGCGGCACGGGAACCCATACGCTGGGCATTGAGTTCCGCACTGAGGGCGGCGTTCTGAAACGTGCGGCGCAGAACTATGTGATCGGAAAAGGCACTGACAACGATAATACTGGAAATACCGGAAATTCCGGCGGCAATACAGGCAATCAGACAAATGACAGCAGTAATAATAGCAATAACGCTGGAAATAATAACGGAAATGCCGGAAACGCCGGAAACGGCGTCAATCTCGTACCGACTGTTCCCACAGAGGTTTCCCAGCAGGATTTTATCATATATATAGTGGAGCGCAATGACAGTCTGTGGAAAATAGCGGTCAAATTCTATGGAGAGGGTAACAGCTGGAGAAAAATATATGAGGACAATAAGGCAGTGATCAGAAGCCCTGGCAGACTTTATGCGGGACAGCGACTTATGATCCGTCTGCCGGGCGTAACAGCGGCGCCTTCGGAAGAGACTGTTACCGCCGCTGCGACAATAGTCACACAGGAAAACATCTATGTGGTACAGAAAGGGGATATGCTTTGGAGCATTGCCGCCAGGGTCTACGGAGACGGAAAACTCTGGACCGTTATTTACGAGGCCAACAAGGATGTTATCAAAAATCCGGAATGCATCCGGGCGGGACAGGTGCTCAATATCCCGCATAACTTTTAGAATAAACAGGATAGGTGACAGTAGATGAAATCAGATATACTTTCTTTGAAAACCATTTATCAGTTTCTTACTATCAATGATTACCCTGTGTATTCAGATGGAATCATCACCAAGAAAAACCACACAGGACTCACGCTTACAAAATTTTGGCGGGAGAATATTCTGCTTGATTTTAGGAATCGCAAATGTGGGAAACAGATATGGAGAAATGACGGCGGGCGCAACCGCTATACTTCAGATATATGCAACCGGAGCGCAAGACTGGGGCTGTATGGCGAGTATGCGGAAGAAATCCTTAATGCGGCTAATTCGGATTCCGTGTTTAGACAGATAGAGCAATTCATGGACGTGTTGCTTGCGCGGGAGTACAGTTATGAGGTCTTTAGCCAGAAACTGCCCTGCTACCTCAAGCTGATTGCGCAGTGGGATGAAAACTTTTCTGAGGAGGCCCAGACTTTTTTCGAGAGCGCTATTGAAAAGAGGGAAGAGTTTGAGAACTGCGGCAGCAGCGGATGTGCTTTTTTCTGTGGCTGGTTCCTTACATTGCTGATGTTTCACGCCCTTGCGGGCAACGGAGAAGGGGAGAGCATTATGTCCCGGCTCAGGAGGGATTCCTCCCTGCATATCGAAAATCTTGGAAAGATATATTTTAAGAGGGAAACGCCCAAGGGAAAAGTAGTATTTCTGACAAGCAGAAATACGGAGCTGTGCAGTTCACCTCTCCCTCGGCAGCATTTTTTTGGCAGGGAGAAAGAATTGTTTGAACTGCGCAGAATGCTTATCCAGGGCGGGAAATATCTGGTGAGCGGTATGGGCGGCATCGGTAAGACTGAATTGACGCGTCAACTCCTGAAATATTGTGAGGAAGAAGCGCTGGCGGACTATATCTGTGCGATTCAATATGAGGGGAGCCTGCCTGCCAGTTTTGTAAAGGCATTTCCGCAGATACGCGGCACGAATATGGAAGAAAATTTTTATGAAGCCCTGGCGTGTGTACGAATGCATGAAGGCGACCGCGTATTGATTGCCATCGACAATATGGATCAAAATAAGAAGGAGGAGCTGGCCATATTGGCATCCCTTCCAGCTACGGTTTTTGTCACTTCCAGATGTCAGGAATTTGACGGTTTTAGGACTTATTCCGTCCCGCTGCCCAGCAGGAACGCGGCCAGACTAATATTCCAGGATAATTATGATAAAACCATGAATATGGAAGATGAACGGGTTTTGTCGGACATCCTGGAAAAGGACATCTGGCGGCATACATTGACCTTGCGTCTGTTGGGGCGCGCCTCGGCGGACAGGGGATGGTCACTTCCGCAGCTTCAGGCGCGTTTAGAGAAAGGAATCATGCCTGTCTCCATGGAGAGACAGGATATGTACGGGGATTTACAGCAAATGTACCGCAGAATATATGCGGATTTCAAGCTGCCAAAGGAGATGAAGGGCTTGCTGCGAATATTTTCCGTGTTGCCCCATCAGAATTATACGCCAGAGTTTGCGGAGACTTTTTTGCAGGGTTTTCTCACCCCTGGGTCCAATATGCGGGAGAGCCTGAAAAGACTGTATGAGACGGGCTGGCTGGAGGAACATGAAAGCGGATATTCGATGCATCCCTTCATTGCGGAATGTGTGCGCAGCGGCGGAGTTAAGGAGAGTGAGATCACCCCATTTTTGGAGAGTTTGGTAGATGCATGGGAGCAGTCCGGCAGAGGTTTTCGGATAGAAAACGCTTCGTCCATGGTGCTGGAATGGGAGGGCAGCTGGAAGGACTTTGACGCGGGGCTTATGGAAACCATGATATTGGTTCCCAGCCTGTGCCTGAACCTGACCGGGAAATGCAGCCGCTTATTGTCGGAGCTTGCGTTGTTGGCGTATGAAATCCAGTATAACAATTTTGGCCCATCCAGTGAAGCGCTGGAGCGGCTGGTGCTGGTAAAAGAGAAGAGCGGCCAGCTGGGCATCAGGGCAAGAGCCGCTCTCTGCATTCTGCTGTGCAACTACAATTACAGTGAATTGGGTCAGCTGAAGGAGGAATACCGATTTCTGGCAGGCAGTCAGGAACTGGAGACAAGGGAAAAGGCGATGGTGGCCAATCAGCTTGCCTCGGCATATTATACCAGTGGAGATATGGAAGAGACGCAGGAGATGCTGGCCGAACTCAAAAAGTATGAGGGGATTGGTTTCGTACACATACTGGTATGCCGCCTGCAGGCTGACATAGCCATACAGCGGGGAGATTTTGAAGCCTATGGAGAGTGGCTCATCAAAGGGTATGAAGCGGGAAAGAGAGAAGGGCAGGGTAAATGGAGCGTCATACAGGTGACATTACTTCATCTCATAAGTTATTACCTTTCGGTGCGGCAGTTTGAACAGGTTGAGCGGCTCCTGGATGAAGCGGAAAGCAATATACAGCAGTTCGGCGGAATGATTGCCCATTGCTATTGTTTGTTCTATCGCGGTACGCTTGCTTCGCAGATAGGAGATGAAGACTATGGCATAGAGCAGTTGGAAGAGGCATGTAAACTGGCACGAAGTTTTTGGCTCAATGTATCGGACGCGGAATATGCGAGATGCGTTGTGGATCTTGCCATGGCATATAACAAGGCAGGCCGCAGGGAAGAAGCGGCCGAGCGCTACAAAGAGGCGCTGGATATTTTCAGACAGCAGCCGCAGTATGAATTTGACATGCACAGGATACTCAACAACATAAGCGTCATGTACCTTGACTGGGGGAAACCCGGAGAGGCGCGCGCGTATCTGGAGGAAGCGATGCCCATTGGGGAGAAACTGGGCGGTGTGGGTCTTGCGGAGAATCAAAACAATCTGTCCAAGGCATGGAGCCAGCTGGGGGACAGGGATAAGGCGCTGCAATATCTGAGGAAAGCGGCGCCTGTGCTGGAGCAGTTCTATGGAAGCGAACATCCCAAGGTGATAGACGTGAAAAAAAGGCTTGCGGCACATGACAATGAGATAACCGAGGAGCGGGATCATGAAGATTAGACTGGCAATATTGGACAGAGACGAGGTTTATTTAAGGCGTCTGGAATCTGTTTTCAATGTAAAATATGCGGACAAACTGGAAACGTTTATCTTTACGGACAGGGAGTATGCCCTGCGGTCGCTGAGGGAAAAAAAGATTGACGTATTTCTGGCGGACGAGACATTTGATGTTGAAATGACGCAGCTGCCCTCAAGCTGCGGCTTTGCCTACCTGGTGGATACGGCGGACATTGAAAAAGTCAAGGATGCCGCGGCCGTGTGCAAATTCCAGAAGGCGGAGACCATCTACCGCCAGATCCTAGGGATGTTTTCGGAGAAGACAGCGGCAGTGGTTGGAGCGCGTATGGAGGGAGAGGGCGCCAAGGCGCTGGCTTTTGTCTCGGCGGCGGGCGGTACAGGCAGCTCTGTGGCTGCCGCGGCCTGTGCCATGCATTTTGCTCAGAAAGGGAAAAAGGCGCTGTATCTGAACCTGGAGAAATTCGGCAGCGCGGATGTGTTCTTTCAGGCCGAGGGCAACACCTGCCTGAGCGATGTGATCCGTGCCGTCAAGAGCAGAACAGGTAATCTGGCTATGAAACTGGAGAGCACGGTCAAGCAGGACATCACCGGTGTGTTCTTCTATTCCTCCGCCAGACTGGCTCTGGACATTGCGGAACTGAGCGCCGGCGAGACGCAGCAGATTATCAGTGTGCTGAAACAGTCGGGCGGCTATGACTATATCGTTCTCGATCTGGATTTTTCTCTGGAGACGGGCATGTTAAAGCTGCTGGAGGAGTGCGATACCATTATATTTGTGGCGGACGGATCCGCGGCGTCCAACGTAAAACTGGAGAGAGTGGTGACCTCCATGAACGTCATGGAGCAGGATCAGAAGATCGACAGAAAGCTGCTGATGCGCTGCGGAATCCTGTACAACCGTTTCAGCAGCCAGACTTCCCATAAAGCTTCGGTCGGTGAATTTAAAGAATTTGGCGGGATAAACAGGTTCGAGGGCTTTGATACGGGCAGGCTGCTGCAGCAGCTCAAGGCACAGCCGGTTTTTGATGTGTTTGAATAAGTCCGGCTGCCCCCTTAGAGCCATTGCGCGGCGATTCAAATGGAGGACATAAGATGACCTTTGAGGCGGAGCAACAATTTATTGCGGATATTAAAAAGTATATAGGAGAAAATTTTCCTTTAAGCAAGCTTTCGGACGAGGAACTACAGGAAAAGATCGAGCAGGTTTGTGACCAGCGCATGGAGGGGCAGTATGTGTCCATAGAGCAGCATGTGTCCATCGTGGAACAGGTGTATAGCTCCATCCGGGGATTCGGCCTGCTGGACAGTATTATCAAGGACGACACCATCACCGAGGTCATGATCAATGGGCCGGAGGATATCTTTATCGAGCAGAACGGCCATCTGTTTAAGATGGAAAAGCAGTTCGAGAGCGAGAGACGATTGGAGGATATCATTCAGAGGATCGTGGGCCTGGCAGGACGGGAAGTGAACCAGGCCAATCCCATCTGCGATACCCGTCTGCCGGACGGCTCCCGTGTAAACGTGGTGCTGCCGCCCATAGCCCTGTGCGGTCCCACGCTGACCATCCGTAAGTTTTCCAAGACCCCTATGACCATTGAGCGGCTGATCAGCTACGGCTCCATTACCCGTGAGATAGCGGACAAGCTGGAGCTGCTGGTTAAGGCCAAATACAATATTTTCATCTGCGGCGGCACGGGCTCCGGCAAGACCACCTTCCTGAATGCGCTGTCCAACTATATCCCCAAGGATGAGCGTGTGATCACCATCGAGGACTCGGCGGAGTTGCAGATCGTGGGCGTGGAGAATCTGGTGCGTCTGGAGACCCGGAACGCCAATGCGGCGGGGGTGGGGCAGATCACGATCCGGGATCTGATCAAGTCCTCCCTGCGTATGAGACCGGAGCGCATTGTGGTGGGCGAGGTCCGCGGAGGCGAGGCGCTGGATATGCTGCAGGCCATGAATACGGGCCATGATGGTTCCCTGTCCACAGGCCATGCCAATTCCACCCAGGATATGCTGAGCCGTCTGGAGACCATGGTGCTGCAGGGCGCTCCGGGACTTCCCTTAGAAGCTATCCGGCAGCAGATTGCTTCGGCTGTGGATATTATTGTCCACCTGTCCAGGCTGCGGGACAAGTCCCGGAAAACCATGGAGATCACGGAAGTGGTGGGCTATAAGGACGGGCAGGTGATTTTAAATCCCCTGTATGTGTTTGAGGAAGACGAAAAGAGTACCCTGGAAAAAGTATCCGGCAGCCTAAACCGCACGGAAAACAAGATGCAGAACGTATTTAAGCTGCAATTGTCGGGGATTAAAACAGAGATTTGACACAGGAAAGAGGAAAATTGAGATTATGGCAAAGAAAGAAAAAGCCCCAAAGGAACCCAAACAGAAGAAAGCGAAGAAAATCAAAGAGCCCCAGTATTATTCCTCCGCCACCAATATGCGGACCCTGAATTACAAAGTGTACTACATGAGCGGGGCGGAGAAAATCCTGTATTTCCTGATTGGATTTATTGTGGGCGCGGCTGTGGGCTATCTGTTTTACGGGGGACTGGCCAAGGACGCCTACGGCGATCCTACCACGGCCACTTATGTGCTGAATCTGCTGATTTCCGGCGCCGCGGGCATTGCCGCAGGATGCGCGTTTCTTCCTATCCGAACGGATATGATCATGAAGGCCAGGACAAAAAAACTGAAGTCCCAGTTCCGGGATATGCTGGAGGCGTTTAATACATCCCTGGGGGCGGGCAAGAATGTGACGGATTCTTTTCACTCGGTATATGAGGATCTGAAGGTGCAATATGAGGAGGACGCATACATATTGAAGGAGTTGGAGGTCATTCTCTCCTGCATGGACAACAATGTGGATCTGGAGGCGCCGTTGGCGGACTTCGGAGCCAGGAGCGGTGTGGATGATATCGTAAGCTTTGCCAATGTATTTAAGATATGCTACCACAAGGGCGGCAATATAAAGGATACCATACGCAACACCCATGAGATTCTCAGCGACAAGATGGAGATAGCCGAGGAGATTGAAACCATAGTGACGGGGGCCAGGTCAGAGCAGTATCTGATGCTGGTCATGCCCATCCTTCTGATCGGTATGATCAAGACCATGAGCGCGGATTTCGCGGCCAATTTTGCGACGACCTCGGGTATCCTGGCCACCACTGTCGGTATCGTCATGTTTGTGACCGCCTATCTGGTGGGACGGGCTGTTTTAAATATCAAGATTTAATGAGCGCATATAGGAGGCTGGCGGCATGTTTACTTTGACCAATATAGTGATATTTGCAATCGGGGCGGTATTTCTGGCGATGTGGCTGATCTGTTTTCTGAAGGGCCTGAGGAATGCCTCTCTGTTTGATGTGCTGGATGAGAAGGAGTATCCGCTGAAGGAAATCTACTTTGTGGGCTACGAAGCCCTGAACATAGTGAAGTATTCCTACCGCAGCAAGAATGACAGGAAACTGAGAAAGGAAATTTCCATCCTGTACAGCGAGAAATACGCGGACTACTATCTGCGGGTCATACACTCCCAGCAGCTTACCATTGCGCTTTCCCTGATCGTGTTATCCTTTGCCGTGTACGGTCTGGCAAACGATATCCTGGCTCTGCTGGTGGTGCTGATGTTTGCCTTTGTGGCCTATTACTATTTCGGCACCGTTACCGGCAATAAGATATTGAGTCGTTCCGAGGAGATGATGAGCGATTTCTCGGAGGTGATTTCCAAGCTGGCGCTGCTGACCAATGCGGGTATGATTTTCCGTGAGGCGTGGGAGGAGGTGGCCTACACCGGGGACAGGGCGTTATACAAGGAGATGCAGACGTCCATAGACGAGATGAACAATGGGTTCGCGGAGGTGGACGCGCTGTTTCGGTTCGGAACCAGGTGTGTGGTGCCCGAGATCAAGAAGTTTACTTCCACTGTGGTGCAGGGAATCACAAAGGGAAACAGCGAACTGTCCATCATGCTGCAGAACCAGAGCAAGGAGGTGTGGAATCTGCGTCGGCAGATGATCCGGCGTCAGGGGGAAAAGGCGTCCAGCAAGCTGATGATCCCGATTATGATCATGTTCGTGGGTATTCTGGTGATGATATTAATCCCGATTTTCTCCAATCTAGGGGCATAGTGTGATAAGAACTTCTAATTGTTTACAGCAAAGGGTGTTTTGCGAAGAAGTTAAACTCAGTCGCGGCAAAGCTGCGAGGAACACTTAATGCGGATTTGGGAAATGAGGGGTATTAATATAATTCTCTCACGGAGGAGGTGAAAGATATGTTACAGAAACTGGATTCTCTTTGGTTTATGGCAAAGTACAAGATGCACGCATTCCTTACCGACGAAGACGGCGATGTGAATATCGTGTCCATGGTTGTATTGATCGGCATTGCGGTGCTGCTGGCGATTGTCTTCAGAGACGCGATTAAAAATCTGATCACAAACTTGCTGGATACTATTACCCAAAATGCGACTGATGCAGTGAACGGCGATTGACAGGTGTTTTGTGCTGTAGGCTTCCCGGCAGTAATCCCTGGCGGGAAGCATTGCCATGTGTAGGAGGCAGTGTGTCACAAAAGTGGGACAGTGCCTCGTATGTATGGGAAGAGGCGCCGGAGCGGAATGATTCGGTTCGGCGGACAGATGTAACATGGTAACGCAGACATGGTCTGTAACGCGGTATCGCAAATCTTTTTTTGCGATATGCAGGAGCAAGGAAAGTTTTGGTGGGCAGGCGGATGAAAAAAAGAATGAGAGATGACAGGGGAGCTCTGATTGTGGAGGCCACGATTGTTTTTCCTGTATGCTTGATCGTGATATTGATGCTGTTGTATCTGGGAAATGTATACTACCAGAAGTCCCGGATTGAGGCAATCGTGGTGGAGGCAGCGCTGGACGGCGCGGCCTACTGCGCGGATCCGCTGCTGCGGGCTATACAAAACAGTGACGGCAACCAGGTGCCAGGGCTGGGGACAGTGGACTATGAGCCTTACCGGTATCTGGGAGGACTGTTCGGGGGGATGAATCCAATTGAGGAATCCGTATCCTCTCTGATCAGAAGCAGGATTGGCGGCATGAACACGGGCCTATTCTCCGGCATGAAGCCCACAGGCTATGGGAATAACCTGCAAGTGGAGTATAAGAGCAGCTTCATTGCCTCCTCCATCAGCGTGGATCTGGAATATAAGATAGAACTGCCCATCCGGCTTTTGGGGGATCAGGACAACCTTTCCATGAAATTCCGGACCCATACGGAAGTGCCGGTGGGAGATACCCCGGAATTTATCCGCAATGTGAATATGGTGGATGATATTTTTGAAGTGACGGGAGCCAAGGAAGCAATGACAAATAAGATAACGGAACTGAGACAGTTTGTGAAGGATCTGTTCCATAAATAATTTGGAGGCGTGGCTATGTTTTGTTTTCGTAAAAACCATGGGGCAATATCGGTGTTTCTGGTAATGATTTTGGTGCCGTGTATGCTGATTGCCAGTATTTTCGTGGATATCAGCAGGGTGCAGCTTGCCAGGGCCGTGGCGGAATCCTCGGCGGATCTGGCGCTGTCCACACTGATGTCCAACTACGACTATGATCTGAGCGAATATTACGGGCTCATGGGATCCTGCCAGAATATCAGCGAGTATTACAGCCTGGTTACGGAATATTATGACACGGCGCTTCACTCCCGGGATGTATCCAACGAGGAGATCCAGCTTCTGTACCAGAGGGTGATGAACGATATAGGCGGCAGATTCAGCGACGAAACCATCAGTGATATTCTGCGCATCCAGAATCTGACGGACGGCGCGGTGATATCCCCGCTGGAGGGGGCCAATATGTACAATGCCACGATTCTGCAGGAGCAGATCGTGGAGTTTATGAAGTACCGGGGGCCTATTGTGATTGTCCAGGAAATTATAGAGAAGATAAATAGTGATCCCGGCGTGAAGGCTCTGCAGAAAAGCGGCGAGAACAAGACCGTTGTGGATGCCAAGACAGACTTCTACGAAGCGGAGGGGGAACTGCTGAAAATTGCTTTTGACGTGTATTGGCTCACCCGGGATTACACGGATAAGGTGGGAGACAATGGGGAAAATATGTCCGCCGGGAAGCTGCAGGAGTATGCGCAGAACCTGGAGGGCTATCGTACCACCTATGAGGAGATCCACCAATATCTGGTGGGGAATCTAATCAATACAGGGGATTTGACAGGCGTCTACAACAGGGTAACCATAAATCTGGATACATATACGGATGATTACGACGAAACCAGTCCGGAGATATATTCCCGGGTGGAGACGCCGACACCCTCCCCAGCTCCTGCTCCGGCTCCCGGGGCGACAGCTGAACCCTCGTCTACCCCGGCCTCATCGCCGGAGCCGGTCTACTATATAGACGGGGAAAAGGTGACGGCGCTGATGGAGGAACTCACAACCGCCAAGGATAATTTTATCACTGCCAAGAACAATTTTATAGACGCAAGCAACGGCTTGATGGAAACCCTGCCGGGGGCGGGAGACAGCGACGCGCATGCCATCCAGTGGTGGGTGCGGATGAACGCGGCCGTCAATTCCCTTACAGGAACCAATTATACCTTGGAGTTGAAAAACAAGGCGGATGCTCTGGCCAAGGCTTATGCCAAGGTGCAGGCCATAGAGGACTGCGAACCGGGCAATAACATGCCGAGTGGATGGGAGGAGAAAAAGAAGGAACTCTTAGACAATGTAAAATCTGATCATGGGCAATATCTGGTGGCGGGCATCACCAACAGTTCAGATAAGTACCTGAATGCGGTGAACCAACTGGAACAGATCTCGGCGGCGAATTTGAGCAAAATCCAGGCAGCCAATCTGTATGTCACAGTGGACGGCCAGAGCCGTTCTGTGGCGGACGCGGTGACATATATCCAGAGACAATTAGACGAGATGCAAAAGACCGTGAAGCTCTATGAGGGTCTGCTTGACAAGCTGCTGGAGGCTTCTTCAGGCGGTTCCTCTCCCATGGACAGTCTCTATGATCTGGCCGGAGAATATGACGACAAGCTGAAAACCTGGACCTATTCCGCGAATACTTTTCCCGAAACCGATATGAAGGCGGATGACCGGGAGGAGATTGAAGGGCTTAAGAGCCTGCATGAGAAGGAGAGCGAGAGCGCCCGCACTCAACCGTCTGTAAACAGCGGTTCCATGCAGATAACCATTGACAGAGAGGCGGTGCAGAAGATGAAAACCCGTCTGTCTAACATCCGCAGCCAGTACCAGGTCATGGACAATGCCATAGAGGGAATGAAATACGGGAATACGCTTCTGCGGGAGATACTGAATGTGGAAATCATGAAAAATTGTGCCAATACCGTGGTGCAGTCCGATTCCATCGGACTGACCAACCAGGAGGTCAGAGGGTATGCCGAGAGCACATTTTCCCAGCTTTTTGTGCCTAAGGAGGGAACTATCGCGGCGCTGCATGATATAAGCGACAATGCCTATAATCCCCTGATG
>CAMWTF010000034.1 GCA_947177105.1 uncultured Lachnospiraceae bacterium
ATTCAACGAGGGCGAAATTCGGATGAATAATCCGACTCCGGCGTTATCTGCCATATTTCACAATTAACAAATTTATAATGGCTGGATATTGCATGTATTGGGGATTGCCGCTGCGGCGTGTTTGCGGCCGGAAAGGATTATATGGGAAGAAAGGACATTGTGGACAGGTTATATTTTTCTGACTGCCGACGTTTTGCGGAACTCATGAATGCTGCCCTCTATCATGGGGAGGAAGTCCTCCTGCCGGGTAATCTGTCTCTGGTAAGGCGAAAGTACCCTTCTCTGTCAAGCGCCTGCGGCGAACAGGAGAGGGATGTTCTGATGAAGGACGTGGGACAAAATCTCTGTTATGGCATCGAGATAGAGACCGAATCCGATTACGGTATGCCGGAGCGAGTGCTAACCTATGACGCCTGCGACTACGAATACCAGATGCGAGAGATCGATAAAAGGCACAGGGAGCGGAAGGATTACCAAAGTTACCGCGAAAGAAAGAGCCGGATGAAGGAAGGAGATGTTCTCCTCCCGACTGTTACCATGGTCCTATATCTGGGAGAGGGCCATTGGCAGGGCAGACGCAGGCTGACGCAGATGTTCCGGCTATCGGCAAAATCCAGAAACCTCCTGGGGGCAAATCTGCACGACTACGATTTTCCCCTGCTGGAGGCGGATTATATGGACCCAGGATATTACAGGACGGATTTGAAAGAATTTTTCCAGGCTTTGCAGTGCCGCAGGGACAAAGCAAAATTAAGAGAGTTGTTTTTGACAGATGATTTCCGGTATCTCAGCCCGGAAACACAGCAAGTAATAGCAAGACATCTGCATATAGCACAATTGGTACATAAAATAGAGAAGGAGGGATTGCCTATGTGTAAGGCATTTGATGACCTGATGGAGGAAAAACTGCAGGAGGGGAAAGTCGTAGGGAGGAAGGAGGGAAGAAGAGAGGGAAGAAGAGAAGAAAAAATCCGAATCATTCGGCAGATGATAAAAGAGGGGTTTGACGAGGCTCTTATACACAAAACGACAAGGTGTACCGGGGAAGAATTTTCCGCAGCAATGAGGTGAATAATTTAAAAATTTTGTGGGAAAGGGGTCTTGCAACAAGGTGGCGGATGCATTATAATATAGAAAAAGGAAACATATGGGAATAGTGTGCAGAAGTCTTTGTGCAGGAAAGGAGTACTCATGAGAATATCAAGTATGAACAATCCCAACTCCATATACGGGAAGATTGCCAGCGGCAAGAGAATCCAGACAGCGGCAGATGATGCGGCGGGGCTTGCCATTTCCAACAAGTTAGAGAGATACGGCAACGGACTGGATGTAGGCGCCAACAATATCATGGATGGAATTGGTGTTGCCAATATCAAGGACGGGGCTCTTGGCTCCATGCAGGATTCCCTGCAGCGAATCAGGGAACTCAGCCTTAAGGCATCCAACGGGTTGTACGGCGATTCAGAGAAACAGATGATTCAGAAAGAGGTTGATCAACTGTTGGAGGGCATCCAGTATACGGCAACCGCCACCCAGTTCAACAATATGAAGCTGTTAGACGGCAGCATGGCAGACATGGATATTGTGTCGAATCCGGACGGCACGGGCATGAAGATCCAGATGGAAAACATGTCGCTGAAGTCTCTGGGAATTGACGGTTACAATATCACAGGTGATTTTGACATCAGTGTTATTGATGCCGCCATGGAAAAGATTAGCAGTGCAAGGAGCAGTACAGGAGCGTCTACCAACGCCATGGAACACGCTTACAATTACAACACAGGGGCATCCTACAATCTGTTGAGCGCCAGAAGCCGGATAGAGGATCTGGACATCCCCAAGGCGGTTTCAGATATGAAGAAAAACAAGCTGCTCGGAGATTACCAGATGGGTATGCTTCGAAAGAAGATGCAAAATGATTCGTTGATTACAAGGATGTTTGGCAGTATGTAGGCATACAGTCATAACCAGTAGATAAATTCCGATGGATTTCAGTATCCATCGGAATTTTTTGCTGGTTTATCTCTTTAGCTGGAATAATAGGACGCAAAGTGATGACAAGGTATTTAATGATAATCCGGCGATTGAAGAAAAAGACGCTGACAGATGTGATATAAAGTGATTTCCGCACTTGCCAAAACGCCTCAAACCATGTACTATATAAGTAATCGTTACACGACTGGCGGAAAGACAGCTAAAGCTGTTATGGGAGGACCCATGGGGAGTGCATACGTAAAATAAGCCGACCGCCTGGGCAGCCACCTTATCCGTGTATGCTCAGGTGGTTTTTTCACTCATTTTACCGAAGGAGGTATTGCAGTATGGTATCACTCAAACAGGAACTGGAAAACAATGCGTATCCCGGGAGAGGCATCGTGATCGGTCTTACCCCGGATGGAACCAGGGCTGTGACAGCTTATTTTATCATGGGCAGAAGCTCCAACAGCCGCAACCGTGTTTTTGTCACGGAGGGGGAGGGCATACGTACACAAGCCTTTGATCCTTCCAAGCTGGAGGATCCCAGCCTTATTATCTATGCGCCGGTGCGTGTGTTGGGCAACAAGACCATCGTGACCAACGGGGATCAGACGGATACTATCTATGAAGGCATGGATCATCAGTTGACCTTTGAACAGTCTCTGCGCAGCCGGGAGTTTGAGCCGGACGGCCCTAACTTCACTCCCAGAATTTCCGGGATCATGCATATCGAGGATGGCAAATACAGCTATGCCATGTCCATTTTGAAAAGCAACCATGGTGACGGTTCCTCCTGCGTCCGCCACACCTTTGCTTACGAGACACCGCTGGCGGGGGAGGGGCATTTTATCCATACCTACATGCATGATGGAAATCCTTTGCCCAGCTTTGAGGGCGAACCCAAGTTGGTGGAGATGATGGACGATATGAATATGTTCACGGACATGCTGTGGGAAAGCCTGAATAATGAGAACAAGGTGTCCCTGTTCGTGCGCTATATTGATATAGCCACAGGGCAATACGACACAAGAATCTTAAACAAGAACCAGTAAGAAGAGTACAAATCCGCAGAACTAAGAACAGCAGATTCCCATCACCGGGAATGTGTTGGCAGGGAAACTGCGGAACTTAAACAGCAGATTCCCGGTCAACGCACTGATGGAAATCTTGACGCCCAAAGCGGCAAGATATCCATCACCGGGAATGTGTGTTGGCAGGGAAACTGCGGAACTTAAACAGCAGATTCCCGGTCAACGCACTGATGGAAATCTTGACGCCCAAAGCGGCAAGATATCCATCACCAGGAATGTGTGTTGGCAGGGAAACTGCGGAACTTAAATAAGGAGAGAATAATCATGAACGAGATCGAATTGAAATACGGATGCAACCCCAATCAGAAGCCTTCCCGCATCTATATGGAGGACGGCAGTGAACTGCCTGTGACCGTTTTAAACGGAAAGCCCGGATACATCAACTTTCTGGATGCCTTCAACGGCTGGCAGCTGGTGAAGGAACTTAAGGAGGCCACCGGCCTGCCCGCAGCCACTTCCTTTAAGCATGTATCCCCGGCAGGCGCGGCGGTGGGACTGCCTTTGACGGAGAACCTGGCCAAGATTTACTGGGTGGACGATCTGGGAGAACTGTCTCCACTGGCCTGCGCTTACGCCCGCGCAAGAGGCGCTGACAGAATGTCTTCCTTTGGAGACTTTATCGCCTTGTCCGATGTGTGTGATGCAGACACAGCCCGTCTGATCAAGCGCGAGGTCTCCGACGGCGTCATCGCCCCCGGCTATACCGAAGAGGCGCTGGAAATGCTGAAAACCAAGAAAAAGGGCAATTACAACGTGATCCAGATCGATCCGGCCTATCAGCCCGTCCCCATTGAGAAAAAGCAGGTGTATGGCATTACCTTTGAGCAGGGCAGAAATGAACTGGACATTAACGGAGATCTATTGTCCCATTTTGTGACAAAGAATCAGACCATCCCCCAGGAGGCGCTGATCGACATGAAGATTGCGCTGATCACCTTAAAGTATACCCAGTCCAACTCCGTGTGCTATGTGAAGGGAGGACAGGCCATCGGCATCGGCGCCGGGCAGCAGTCCCGTATCCACTGCACCAGACTTGCGGGCAGCAAGGCGGACAACTGGTATCTGCGCCAGGCTCCCCAGGTGCTGGGACTGGAGTTTTTGGACAGCATCGGCAGGGCGGACAGGGACAATGCCATCGACCTGTACATCGGCGAGGAGTATATGGATGTGCTGGCAGAGGGCGCATGGCAGAAGATTTTCAAGGTAAAGCCTCCGGTATTCACCGCTTCAGAAAAGCGGGCGTGGCTGGACGGCAACAGAGATGTGACCCTGGGTTCCGATGCCTTCTTCCCCTTCTCCGACAATATTGAGAGGGCTCATAAGAGCGGTGTAAAATATATTGCTCAGCCCGGCGGATCCGTGCGGGATGACCTGGTGATCGAGTGCTGTGACAAGTACGATATGGTCATGGTGTTTACGGGCATTCGGCTATTCCACCACTAACTCCCATCTGCCCGCCTCAGCGGGCATTCAAATCAGGATGAAGAATGCCGCATTTTAGGCATTTTTCGAGTGTGAGATTAGAACTTCTTTGCAAAACACCCTTTGCTGTGAACCGGGCTTGCATGGCAAGTCCCAGAAGTTCTTCTCAACCTAAACACTATGGAGGATTTTGAGGACAGAACATAGAGGGACACGCCGGTGTTGTATGTTCTGAACAGCCTGTCGCCCTGTAGATATTATGCGGTGCGTCAGCCCGGTATGAGGAGAAATACAGGATATGAGATTGGCAGATTTGGAACAATACAATCCAATTACAATACAATGTCACGACAACCCCGATGCGGACGCATTGGGATCCGCATATGGCCTTTACTGCTATTTCCGGGACAGGGGAAAGCAGGTTCGCATGATTTACAGCGGCTTCTCCCGGATACAGAAGGCCAATCTGCGTATGATGTGTGACAAACTGAAGCTTCCTATAGAATATGTGGAGCGGGAGGGGCAGCCGCCCTTCCCGGGTCTGTTGATTACTGTGGATTGTCAGTATGGGGCGGGCAATGTGACACGGTTTGAGGCTGAGAGTGTGGCCGTGATCGACCATCACCGCATAGAGATAGAGAATATGGGCATGAGCCGCATTCAGTCTGACCTGGGAAGCTGCTGCACTTTAGTGTGGATTATGCTGCAGGAGGAGAGTTATCCGGTAAATGAGGACATGGTATTGGGAACGGCGTTGTACTATGGGCTGTACACAGACACCAACCAGCTCTCGGAGATGAATAATCCCCGGGATAAGGACATGTGGGAGACCCTTAACACCAACAGGCGTCTGCTCACCATGTTCCGCAACTCTAACTTGTCCTTGCAGGAATTGATGATTGCAGGCATCGCTATGATTCGTTATAGCTACAATGACGAGTATCGCTTTGCCGTGATCCATTCCCAGCCCTGTGATCCCAATATTCTGGGACTGATCAGCGACTTTCTGTTACAAGTGGACGAGATTGATGTGTGTCTGGTGTACAATGAGGTGGGGGACGGCTATAAAATTTCTGTGCGCAGCTGTATCCGGGAGGTCAATGCCAACGAACTGGCAGCGTATCTGACAGAGGGCATAGGATCCGGCGGCGGCCATGCCGAGAAGGCCGGTGGGTACATCAGCCAGAGGCTGTATGGGGAGAAATACAATTCCCTCCATGCGGATGCTTATTTCAACAACCGAATGAACGAATATTTCGCGGAGTTCCAGATAATAGACGCCAGGGAGTACCGGATCGACCTGACGGGGCTTAAGCGATACCGTAAACGTCCGGATTTGATGGGCTATGTGCAGGTGGATGCCATCGAAGGCATCGGCAAGAGCGCCATTCTCCGCACCCAGGAGGGGGACGTTACGCTGAATGTGGCGGAAGGGACTTATCTGGTGTTAGAGGACGACGGGGATATTATCCAGACCAGCAGCAGTCAGTTCGAGCCATATTATGATCTTTTGGATGAGAAGTTTGACTGGAAGGCAGTGTTCTCTTATGAACCCACTATTAAGGACCATGTCAGAAATACTACTTTTCACTTACAGGATTATGCCAAATCCTGCCGTCCCAATGCCAATCTGCAAGTCTATGTGAAGCAGCTGGATAAGGGGGTAAAGCTTTTCCCCCTCTGGGATGAAGACGGCTATATGCTGGGGGTCGCGGGGGATTACCTGGCGGCATATTGCGACAATCCTCAGAATATTTTTATCATAAAGCACAAACAGCTGGGGGAGAATTACGAGGAAGTGGGAGAAGCTTTTACGATGTAAACCCGGCGGCAGGTAATGAAAGGTCTGGATATGTAAATGAAAAGAGAACAAAAAAAGGGCAGGGCGGACAAAGGATTTCCCTTGCTTCTGTCCATCATGCTGATTTTCTGTATCCTGGGGGTTATGGTTTTTACAGTCTCGCGAAAAATTGCGAAGGAAATGTCCGCGTCGGCCATACAGAATTTGAGTGAAAGCCTTGATTTGATTCAATGTACCATAGAGGCGATTTTAAGTAAGGAAGCGGAGACGCAGATCCTGATGGCCCGGGAGGTGGCCGGGAGGGAGGATCCGGAGGAGTATATCCGTACCTATCAGAGGAATCAGACAATGGTGAAGATAGCGCTGATCCGTGCGGGGGAGACGGAAGGGATTTCCAGCACAGGGGAAATTTTTTCCGAGTCAGAACTGAATTTTTCCTCCGGCGGTATGGTGGAAGGGCTGGAGGTTTCTGATTCCTATCTTAATTATATGGGCACATGGGCATATACGATCAGATGTCCTGTGGTGAAAGATGACAGAGAGATAGGTATGCTCTATGTGGAGTATACCTATGATTCCCTGGACAGATCCCTTCCCACAAGGTTTTACGATAACCGCGCCATGCTCTACATTATGGATCCCAGGACAGAAAGATTCGTGCTGAAGCCGAAAGGAATGGGGGAGCGGAGCGCAGGACACGTTAATCTGGAGGACTATTACAGAGCTAACAGCATTCAGGAGGAAGACATCCGGGCCGAGGTGGATGAGAGTATACGAAATGGGAAAAACCTTATGTTTTACCATGATATACGCGGGAAAAGCGCTTTGAACTATATGTGGAAAGTGAATGACGGCACGATTTATCTGGTAGGCTATGTGCCCGTTGAGGCTATCCAGCAGGAAGGAAAAACTGTCAATCAGAACATCTTCATAGTGGTGCTGGTGATGTTGATTGCGTTTTTTTTATGCTGCGTCCTGTACTATTTCAATCAGAGACAACAGAATAAAGTCAGAAAAGAGCGGGAGGCGGAGAGGGAACTACACAACAAACAGCTGACAGAGGCATTGCAGGCGGCGCAGTTGGCAAGTAATTCCAAGACCATGTTCCTCTCCAATATGTCACATGATATTCGCACACCCATGAATGCGGTACTGGGGTTCACTACGCTGTTGGCCAGGGACGCGGACAATGCGGACAAGGTGAGGGAATACACTGGGAAGATCATGGCCTCCGGGCAGCATTTGCTGAGTCTGATCAACGATATCCTGGATGTATCCAAGATTGAAAGCGGCAAAGTCGTACTCAATCTGGAGGAGTTTACCTTAAATGACATGGTATCCTCCGTAGACGCCATCATTCGGCCCATGGCCAGTGCCAGAGCGCAGCAATTCCATGTGGAGGTCAGGGATATCAAACATGAATACCTGATAGGAGATGAGACCAGGCTCAATCAGATTCTGATCAATCTTCTCTCCAACGCTGTCAAGTATACGCCGGAGGGAGGGAACATTTGGCTCCGCATCATCGGGTTAAAGCAGCGTTCCAGCCAGTTTGAGCATATACGGATCGAAGTGGAGGACAACGGCTATGGGATGACGCAGGAGTATCTCAAAACAATCTTTGACGCGTTTACCAGAGCGGAAAACAGTACTACCAACAAGGTTCAGGGAACGGGACTGGGCATGGCTATCACGAAAAACATTGTAGAGCTTATGGGAGGAACCATTGAGGTTTCCAGTGAAGTGGACAAGGGAAGCCTCTTTCAGGTGGATCTGGAGTTTCGTATACCCGAGGGACAGTCTGATAGGCTATTCTGGGAGAAACGGGGCGTATCCCGCATTCTGGCTATGGATGGGGAATCGCAGGTTTGCAATAACATTCGGATACTTATGGAAGATATGGGCATTTCGGTGGATACCGCAACCTGTGCGGAGGAGATCCTGGGAAAAATGCAGGAGGATGGCGCAAGGGAAGGCTACCACATGGCTCTGTTGGATTGGGATATGCTGGAGGGGCATGGTTTAACGCTGGCGGAGAAGATCAGGCGATTCCTGCCAGAGAAGGCGCCGCTTATATTTATGACGTCTCATGGCGCGGAGAGTCCGGAGCTTATGGAGGAAGTGCTTAGACTGGAATATACGGGCGTTTTAGAAAAGCCGTTTTTTATATCCGCTCTGAAAGAAAAGGTTATGAAAATACAGGCGCAGGCATCAGGGGAGTGCGGGCTGCCGGAAACAGGAGAAAGCGTCAGTCTGGAAGGGCTGCGGTTTCTGGCTGCGGAGGACAATGAGATCAATGCGGAGATTCTGACAGAGATATTGAGTATTGAAGGCGCTAGCTGTGTGATTTCCGAAAACGGCAGCTTGGTACTGGAGCGTTTCAAGGAGTCAGCGGAGGGCGAGTTTGACGCTATTTTGATGGATGTGCAAATGCCGGTGATGAACGGTTACGACGCAACCAGAGCCATCAGGGCGCTTGCTCGCAAGGATGCCAGAGAGATCCCCATCATCGCCATGACGGCCAACGCTTTTGCGGAAGACGAGAAGGAGGCGCTCAGCGCTGGCATGAATGTGCATCTGGCAAAGCCCATTGATGTGGAAATGCTCAAAAAAGTAATACAGCAGTACGTTTGCAGGGAACATGCAAAACTCTAATGCAAAACTCTAATCAGAAAGGAAGATATAGGATAGAATATGAAAATGCGCAAGGAGAGGAAGCTCAAACATTGGGGGCCGCTCTGTCTGGCGGGAGCCCTGGCCCTGTTCATGACAGCCTGCGGGGAGAAAGACGGGCAGGAGCTGAACCTGGCGGCGTCTAAGGAGGACAACGTCCGGGTCGTAAACCTGTTCAGCCCCATGGAAAAAACGGATCCGAATGCGGAGAACGTTGCCAGGAGCGCGGCGGACAAGACAATTGTCATGGCGGAGGAGAGGCTGGATGTGACCGTGGGATATATCACCTATACGGCAGAGAACTATCAGGATAAGTCTTATGATGACGTGGCGCTTGACAGGGCGCGCAATGACATGGACGATCTGTATCTGCTGAATCCGGATGTCATTCAGGCCCTGGGAGATGAGGGAAAGCTCATGGATCTGTCGGGCCTTGCGTGTGCGGAGAATCTGCGGGACGTGGTAAAGACGGCGAACACGGTGGATGGGAAACTTGTGGCAATTCCCCAGGAGGTGGTAGCCTATGGGCTGTTTATAAATAAGGACATGTTTGACAGCTACTCTTTGGAACTGCCCGAGACACCGGAAGAATTTTTGGAGTGCTGTAAGGTATTTAAGGAAAACGGGATTGAGACCCCTGTGGGGGCCAATCGCTGGTGGCTGGAGACTTTTGTTCTGGCGCAGGCATATGCGGATCTGTACAACGGCGGGAATACGGAGGCGGAAATTGCGTCACTGAACAGCGGGGAAAGCAAATACAGTGATTATTTGCGTCCGGGATTTGAATTTTTGCAAAAGATGATAGATCAGGGTTATATTGATGCCGAAAGAGCTCTTGTGAGTGAAGCCATCGAGGGGGAGAGAGAGGATTTTCTGGCCCAGAAAACGCCCATTGTCATGGCATACTGGGGGGCGGCTAACACAGAGACTGCCTACGGCAAAACAGATTTCAATATGCAGGTGATAGGTTTTCCCAGCAGTCTTGGTCAGATGCCAGTCATGCCTATGACAGGATACGGAGTGGGTGCGAACGCGGAACACGCAGAGGATGCCATGAAGGTCCTGGAGGTGATTCTCTCCGATGAGGCGCTCCAGGTATATGCGGAGACCAACAGAGTGATTTCCCCGTCCAAAAATGTGGAAGTGGAATGTGTTCCCGCCTTAAAGCCGCTGAATGACAGAATACAGGAGAACGTATATGTCCTTGGGGCAAATGCGGGGATGAAAATGGAACAGTGGGGAAATATCTGTCTGGTGGTGCGGCAGCTTTTAAACGGAGCCACAGTGGATGAATGCATGGCGGAATTTGACAGACTTCAGGAGGAATCTCTGGCGAAGTAAGGAATTTGATTGAAAGTTGAAGTAGGGTATGCTATGATAGAAACAATAGTTCATAGGAAAGGATATGCTGATTATGAGTGAATTGGACAATATAACAGCCGGGGAAGATACGGGAGAAAAGGTCTCCCGGAACTTTATTGAACAGATCATAGACATGGACCTGGCAGAGGGCGTGTATGACACCGTACACACCCGTTTCCCGCCGGAACCCAACGGATATCTGCATATCGGCCATGCCAAGGCGATCTTGACCAACTACCTTCTGGCACAGCAGTATGGCGGTAAATTCAATATGCGCTTTGACGATACCAATCCCACCAAGGAGGACATTGAGTTTGTGGAGTCCATCAAGGCGGATGTGCAGTGGCTGGGTGCGGACTGGGAGGACAGGCTGTTCTATGCCTCCGACTATTTCGGCCAGATGTACGAGGCGGCGGTGAAGCTGATCAAAAAAGGCAAGGCTTATGTATCGGATCTGACGGCGGAGCAGATCAAGGAGTACCGGGGCAGCTTTACCAAGCCGGGCAAAGAAGATCCAAACAGCAGCCGCTCGGTGGAGGAGAATTTAAGGCTCTTTGAGGAGATGAAGGAGGGAAAATACGCCGACGGAGAGAAGGTGCTTCGTGCCCGCATAGATATGACTTCCCCCAACATCAACATGCGCGACCCGGTGATCTACCGGGTGGCCCATATGAGCCATCACAATACAGGGGATGCCTGGTGCATCTACCCCATGTATGATTTTGCCCACCCCATAGAGGATGCCATTGAAGGGATCACCCACTCCATCTGTACGTTGGAGTTCGAGGATCACAGACCCCTGTATGACTGGGTAGTGAGAGAACTGGAATACCCCCATCCTCCCAAGCAGATCGAGCAGGCGAAGATGTACCTGAAAAATGTGGTGACGGGCAAGCGCTATATCAAGAAGCTGGTGTTGGACGGCAAAGTGGACGGCTGGGATGATCCCAGGCTGGTGTCCATAGCGGCGCTGCGCCGCCGGGGCTTTACGCCTCAGTCCATCCGCAGATTTGTGGAGATGTGCGGTGTGTCCAAGGCCCATTCCGTTGCGGACTATGCGGCGCTGGAGTATTGTATCCGGGAGGATCTGAAGGTGCAGGCTCCCCGCTATATGGCGATTCTGGATCCTGTAAAACTGGTCATTGACAATTATCCGGAGGGGCAGACAGAGCTTTTGCCTGCCGTGAACAATCCGGAGAACGAGGAATTGGGCAGTCGGGAGGTTCCCTTCGGACGGGAGTTGTATATTGAAAGGGAGGATTTCATGGAAGAACCGCCCAAGAAATACTTCCGTATGTTCCCCGGCAACGAGGTGCGCCTGATGAATGCTTACTTTGTGACCTGCACGGGCTGCGAGAAGGACGAGGAGGGCAATGTTACCACGGTACACTGCACTTATGATCCGGCATCGAAGGGCGGCAACAGCCCGGATGGCCGGAAGGTAAAGGGCACCATTCACTGGGTGGCGGCGCATACGGCCATTCCCGCCGAGATTCGTCTGTATGAAAACCTGATCGACGAGGAGAAGGCAGACGAGCAGGGATCCATCTACGACGAGAGCGGAGAATTGTACCTGAATCCCAACTCTCTGGTGGTAAGGCAAGGGTATCTGGAGCCGGTATTCGCAGGGGCACAGGCATATGAGAGGTTCCAGTTTGTACGGCAGGGATTTTTCTGCGTGGATGCCAAGGATTCCACGCCGGAGCATCCCGTGTTTAACCGGATTGTGTCCCTGAAGAGTTCCTTTGTACTGCCAAAATAACCAGTGCTGCCATGGTGGATGCGGAACTTAAAGCGGCATTGAACATGCGGAACTCAAATAAAGAAGAATTAAACAGCATGATTCCGGAAAGCGCCCTGATCCATGTCAGGACACCCCAAAGTGGCCGGACATGGATCAATGTAGGGGGTGCTTGTAGGAACATGCGGAACTCAAATAAAGAAGAATTAAACAGCATGATTCCGGAAAGCGCC